>JBBSRF010000077.1:0-10558 GCA_038243335.1 Sphingobacteriales bacterium | reverse complement strand
AGAAAAATGTATCGTTGCAACTGGTGGTGGCTTACCTTGCTTTTTCGACAATATGGATTGGATGAATGCAAAAGGACACAGTGTTTATTTACAAATGACGCCAACTCAATTGGTATCCAGATTAGGGAATAGAGATAAACGACCTTTGCTTAAAGGAATGGACGACGAGCAGTTATTAACTTTTATTGAAAATAAATTGAAAGAACGTGATCCTTTTTACACTAAAGCAAAAGTAATTGTTGATGCATTTAATCTAGATGCAGAAATATTGGCAGCAAAATTGAGAATTTAAGTTCTGAAAACTGATGATTTATTAAATCAAACTAACGATTATTCTTCATCTTCCCCAAATTGCTCTTTAATAAATTTTATTTTAGTTTTGCGATGTTGTTTTGTCTCGCTATTATAGTTAATTCGAACTTCATTTATCTTATATCCCAAGTTTAATATTTATCATATCTTTATTTATATTAGCCTGTGTAGATATTAAATAGTTATGAACAAGATTTGGTTATTATTTTTGCTTGCTTTCAGCCATTTTTACTGTATCGGGCAAGAAAATGAGTTATTTAATTTAAAAAATTCACTTCCCAATATTAAAGACAGTGTTAATTATGTTGATGCGCTAAACAGAATAGCAATACTTTATTATGAGAAAAAAATAGATAGTACCTTTTTTTATACTGTAAAGGCAAGAGAAATTGCGAATAGGATAAACTATGAAAAAGGTAAGGCTGATGCAATGAATAACATCGGTATTTTTTTTGATATTAAGGGCAATCTTCAACTCGCACTTCGCTATTATAATGATGCCCATCTGTCTTACATTAAAATAAAAGATTCTTCTAACCAAGTACAAACGATAATGAATATCGCTATGGTTTATAAAGTGCTGGGTAAGGATGACCGTTCGATAGCAAAGTATAAGGAGGCATTTTTGTTAGGAAAAAAGTTACGTCATGATTCTATAATGTCTTTAGTGATATATAATTATTTGCTTCAGTTTCCTACTCATTTGGATAAACAGGAAAAAAGAAATTATATCTCAGAAGCAGGTGAAATTGCACAGCGATACAATGATTATCATGCTGTTTTAGCAGTAGATCAATTGAGAGCATATGAATTAATAGCAAACGGAGAGAAAGAGAGTGGAATAAAGCTATTAGATAGTTTAATCAATGTGTCCTTAGAAAAGAAACTATATTATTTAAGCATGGATATGCTAATTGACATAGGTAAACAGATAGAATCTACTTCTCCTTTACGTGCTGTAGCTTATTACGAACAAGGATTATCAATTGCCAATAAAAAATCCTACCTAATCTATAGTAAAATATTAACTCGTAAGCTTTTTGATTTTTATTTAACTAGAAATAATATTCAAAAAGCCAATACGTATGCTGTTCAATTGATTAATTTACTAGACCAACAGGATACCCTAGACTTAGAATCTGGTGTAGATTACCTTGATTATGCATTGAAAGAAAAGGAACTACAATCATTACTTACAAAATCCAAATATCAAGGGTTGATATTGCTACTTTCGCTCATTGTTGGCATATTGGCAATAGTATTTGCCTTTTCTATTTGGAAAAATCTGAAGCGTACTAAGAAATTAAACCAAATCATTATCAAGAAAAATGACGGAACACAAAAAACACTATTAGCCTTAGAACAGAGCCAGCAAGACAACACAAGAATGATGAAGATTGCAGCTCATGATTTACGAGGTCCAATTGGTGGTATACATTCTCTTGTTACGTTAGCATTGGAGGATTTAAACCGATCTTCAGAAGATATGGCACTATTAAATGCCATTCAGAGCTCTAGCCAAAATTCGCTAGAATTGGTTAAAGATCTGTTAGAAATACAATTTAGTACAACTAATTTGATCAAAGAGCCTTTAGATATAGCCGAGGTATTACATCATTGTATTTCCTTACTTAACATCAAAGCAGCAGATAAACAACAAAAAATTATATTTACTAGCCAGGAATATGTATTGCCCCTTAATAGAGAAAAAATTTGGCGAGTAATTAGTAACCTGCTTTCAAATGCTATTAAATTTAGCCCTGTAAATTCAGTGATACAAGTGAAGTTGAAGGCTGAAGAAAATCGCTTATTAATCAGTATTGAAGATCAAGGCATTGGTATACCAGAAGCAATAAGAGATAAAATATTTGATTTTTTTACCGAAGCTAAAAGATTAGGAACTGAAGGAGAGGGTACTAATGGATTGGGTCTTGCTATAAGTAAGCAGATTATAGAAGGTCACAAAGGGGAAATATGGTTTGAAAGTGAAATAAATATAGGCACCACATTTTATGTTTCGCTACCGCTTAGCTAAAAAGTAGATAATGCCAATGCTTTAAAATTTAATGTACTAGTACGTAATTCACATAGTATAGCCATTTATCAATTTTCTAATTATATGAAGTGTTAGTTATGAAATAATTTTAATACAAACATTTCTGCAGAATCGGATTTTGTAGCTATTGGCAGTAAATTAATTTAGAGGAAGCCATTTAAATTAATCAGCTTCTTGTCCAAATTGCTCTTCAATATATTTAATTTTAGTTTTACCATGTGGTGTTGGCTCGCCATAATCGTTAATATTTACGAATACAATTTTATCAATAGTAAGGATGCTCTTACGCGTAATTTTGTTTCTTACCTCGCAACACATAGTGATAGAGGTATTGCCAAATGTTGTTGCAGTTATACCTAGTTCAATAATATCACCGAGCTTACCAGAACTAACAAAGTTAATTTCAGACATGTATTTGGTAACTACCTTTGGGTTTTCTAATTGAACGATGGCATAAATAGCCGCTTCTTCATCAATCCATTTTAATAGACTACCGCCAAATAAACCTCCGTTTGGGTTTAGATCTTCTGGTTTAATCCATTTTCGAGTGTGGAAATTCATATCATTTTATTTATACGAATATAGTAAATTCAATGCTGCGTATTTTCAAGAAGATATAAAGAAAAAATCGTCATTTCGAGTGAGCAAGGCGACGAGAAATCTATGATGTAACTGTAACAAGAGAATTCTCAGTCGTAACTTCTTCTAAATGACAACTTTTTTTAAGTTTATTTCAACGCTGCTAAATAAGCTTGTGTTTGTTTTTCAACTTCTAGTGTAGCTACTTTAATGGTAGAGCCAACTCTGGTTGTTTGTGGGTTGACAGCCATTGTTCCGATAGTCGCTAGAGCATCAATATAATATTTACCCCAAACTTCAACAATGTGTTTTTCATCTGCTAAGTTTTTACCATCTGCAATAGCTTTTTTACTCAAGTCAAACTCAGTTTTTAAACGAATTAAGGCATCTCTTTTTACTTGTTCAACTGTTGTAATTGCAGTAGTTTCATTAGCACTAATTAAAGTATAAGCAGCAGTTAAAGCGCTAACGCCAACATTTTTCATTGTTGTAGCACTTACTTTATCAATTCTATCATTATCAGTATGGTAAAAAACATCAGTAAAATGCCACATTAATAATCCAGGAATTTTATTCTGTATAAAAGGAGTGTGGTCGCTACCGCCTTCAAAAGGATTAAAATTAACCGTCCAATTTGCAAACTTACCTTGTGCTTTGCAGATATCGAAAATAAAATCATTGTAATAATGAGGGATGATGTCTTTTTCTTTCACATTTCCTGCACCCCATTCACTGTGTTTATCGTTACCACGAGTCCAAATTGCAGAAGGATCAGGCATTTTTTCAATTAAAAAAGTACCGCCAGTTTTTTGGGTATCCTCACCAACCATATCTAAACTCATTCCCCATAAAATACCTTTTGCACGCTCCTTGTCGTCAGTAATATATCTACCAGTTGATATAATTTCATCTCCCCACAAAAATGTTAAAGTACGTTGTGGTTTAATTTTACCAGATTTTAAAAGTACAGCAGTAACTCTTGCCATTTCAGCTAAGGTACCAACGCCAGTAGCATTGTCATTTGCACCAGGTTCTTGTACGTGAGCGCTGTAAACAAAACGTTCATTAGGATTTACACTTCCTTTTACATTGGCAACAATTGTTAATTCTTCAGCCTGATAGATTTTTGTTTCAATACTTACTTTCAACTCTACTTTGCCTTTTAAACAAGCTGCCATTAACTTTTCTTTTACACCATAAGATAAAAGTAATGACCAAATTCCTGCATTAGCTGGCATGCTGCCAAAAGATATAGATGTTTGGTGTACTTCGGGTTGATTATATTTAGGGACTGAATAACCCATTGCTCCGATAGCACCAGCTTTTGCCGCTGCACTAATTAATCTGCCAGTTGCAACATCGCCAAAAACTATTTTTCCTTTCAAATCTTTCCCTTCAAAATCTGCAGTAGTACCTTTTCCTACAAATACAACTTCTGCAGTAATTCCGCCTTCCATGGTAGAGGGACAATTGATAGGAATCATATTTCGGTTGGTGGCATAAGTAATTAATGGTGCACTTTCTCCTAAAATGGTAACACTAGCATTTACTGGCTCCCAAGTATTGCGTTTCATTGGGCGTTTTTCAATTCTATATGTTAATGGCCCTTCAAATTCATTGTTTTTTTCTTCTACATAACCCGCTTTTTTCAGGATATCTTCTATACGATGAATACTTGCATTAAAGCCAGTATTGCCGGGAACTCTGAAATATTTCTCTACAAAAGAGGTGGTTTCAAATGCATTTTTCTCGTTGAAATTTGCTCTAGCAAGTTTAAAATAATCTGCGGTTTGGTTTTGAGCAAATGCAGTAACCGATATAAATGTTAGTGCAATAAGTATTAATTTTCTCATGTATAGTTTGAATTTATTATTCTAGTATTTAGCGTTAGACAACACCGTAGTGGAAAGGTAACAAATTAGCCCTTATATTATTAAACAAATTTGTTAATCATGTAAAAATATGAATAGGAGTGATTTTATTTCAAATTTCCTTTGGCTCTTTCTTCTCGGAATAGTTGAGCAATATCTAGCTTAGGCTGACTTAATATAATAATTTGAGTTCCGTTTTCTCTAGCAAATGGATTTTCTACTTTTGTAATTAATTTAACAAAGTTGAACAAAGAAATGTCTCTTGTGGAGTTGATATTCTCATAACTCTTAACTCTAATTACCGTCTTAATTTCTTTATTCAAATTAATCCAGTTGTCATAATCGGTATTAAATGCATCCGCTTTTAGTCCATTAATTTTCGTGTAATAATTAATCGCACCAGCTTCACCATAGTTATCACATAGAATTAAAGTATGTTCTTTGTCGCCAATAAGTGCATATACAGAATCTACTTTTGAGGCTAATTCTTTCCAACCTAACATGTCTGCAAAATCTTGAGAAATAGAATGCTTTCTTCCATCTTCCCAGGTATGCTCGCTAAAAGGTTTCTTTTCATTTGCAAATTGAACATATTTTTTAGGCGTATAAGTGGGTAATGAAGTTTTTATCAATGAAACAGCAAAAAACAGAATGATGCCAATCATTACGTAACGGAGATAATATTTCCTGCCGTGTTGTAATAATTGGCTTAAATAAACTGCACCAAAAGCGAATATAATAGGGTATAAGCCGATAGCGTAATAAGCTTTAGCTTGTAACAAAATAAAAGTGGCAATTGTAATCACATAAGACCAAAATAATAATCGATAAGTTTTAAAAGGCGAATAGCTGAAAAAAGATATTAAACCGGCGATCAGGATAAAAATTGATCCTATAAAAAAGAAAAATTGTTCTTTAACAAAATCTATTCTGTTGATATGAATTAGCTGTGTTTCTGCTAATTCCTGCATGTGTTTTAATACAGGAAAATCATTTTGAATTTGCCAGATAATGTTTGGGCTGATTAGTGCAATTGCTAAAATGATGCTGAAATAAAATTCAGGTTTTGAAAAAAGGTTTCTTTGTTTGCTTAAAATAATTGCAGGTAATAAGCCTATTAAACAAAAAGTAATATTGTATTTATTTAAAAAACCGATGGCAAAACTGATGGCTAAAAAATAAAGCCATTTAGCCTTGTTAGTTTGGATATAGCGAATGAGATTGTAATAAATTAATGTCCAACATAAAATATCTAAAGAGTTAGGTTGGTACAAAATATTTATCCTTAGTAAAACTGAAAATAGCAATGCCGTTGATGCTAAAATACAACCAAATAAATTTCCTTTAAGTGTTTCAATTGTTTTCCAAACTACTAAAATGGTTAATGCACCGAATAATGCTGGAAAAAACTTAATCCAGAAAACAGAGTTTCCTAATTGAAGAATTAACCAAGAAATCCATGAAGTTACAGGTGGAACTGAATGATAACCCCATGCTAAATGGTGAGCTTGGTCTAAATGTAAGAACTCATCCCTATGCAATTCGTAAACTGGATTTACGAGTAAATATTGTAATACAATTTTAAGTACGATAAAACTTAAAAGTATTAGCGTTTCTTTTTTCATACAGTAAACGGACTTATTTATTGATTAACAATTTTAATTTGACTATTCTAAGTGTCAATTGTTACTTCAACTATTAATCATAAACTTATCTTTTCCCCGCTCTTTTTTCTAACTCTTCAATTGGCATGTTCATCATTCTACCAATAGGGTTTTTGCCTCTGTAAGTTATTACTTTAAGAACTTTTGCATCAATAGGAGGTATCAATGGTGTTGTATATTTTGGATAAAAATGATCTGGGAACGAATTATCAAAACTATAATAGATGTCTAATCCATCTACTTCTGTACTTAAACTAATCGCCAAATTTCTATCAGCACTGCGTTTTACATTAAAAATAGGATCATAAACACTTGGTGCATATTTGGTTTCTGCAATATCTAAACGTTTAAAGTGTTCTTCAGTACGGGCAAAAAAGTTAGGCCAATTTTTCTTCTCTTTTGGGCTCCATACAGATTCTGCAATGGCAAAACCACGTGGCCAAGTCATGTATTCCGCCTGTCGAATATTATAAACTTGTTCTGTCCATAAATTTGCTTGTCCGCCTAAAATAAACTTAGCATCTACACCTGCAGGCACTGGATCAAATTCATAAGATTTACTCAAACGTAAAGAGGCATAAACTCTTGGCTCTGTAATTACATCTGCTTGCATGTAATCTAAATAAGCATATTGTGTAGGAGTCATTACTACTTCATGCCCATTTTTAGCAGCTTCCACACCGTATTTCATGTCTCTCCAACTCATAACTGCAGCACTTTTGGAAACGCCACCTTCTAAAACTTCATCCCAGGCCATAAATTTTTTGCCTTTTGATACGATAATTTGTTCTACTCTTTTTTCAAAATAGGCTTGTACTTCTGGAATTGTTTTTAAACCTTCACGTTTCATCAGTTCTTTAACCTGATCATTTTTCTCCCAGAAATTACGAACAACTTCATCTCCCCCAGTATGAATATATTGGAAGGGGAATAATTTTGCAATTTGGCTAAATACGGTATCTAAGAAAACATAAACCTTTTCATTTGCCGGACAAAGTGTATTGTCTATCAAACCTAATGGTGGTGCGCCTCTACTCCAGTCCATAATCTTTTCGCCACTGCGAACCTTATAATTTACCGCATCTGGTGTACAAGATAGCTCTGGATAGGCAGCAATGGCTGCTAAACTATGACCAGGCACATCAATCTCTGGCATAATATCTACAAAACGATCTTTTGCATAAGCTACTAACTCCTTAATATCTTCTTGTGTGTAAAAACCGCCGTAATTACGTGGTTCATCTGCTTTAGGTGGAATGAAATCTCCAAAAGTTCCAGTTCTATTTACTCTCCATGCACCAACTTCAGTTAATTTTGGTAAGCCTTTAATTTCAATTCTCCAACCTTCATCATCTGCTAAATGCAAATGTAATATGTTGTATTTATAGCGAACCATCGCATCAATGTATTGTTTCACTTCGTCTTTAGTGAAAAAATGTCTCGCTACATCAAACATTAATCCTCGCCACCCTAAACGGGGATAGTCTGTTATATCTACACATGGAGCTGTCCATTTAATGTCTTTAACCAGTTCTTTGCTTTCTATTTCTTTTGGTAATAATTGGATCAAAGATTGTACGCCATAAAACAAACCTGCTGCCTTGTTAGCTCTAATAACTACTTGTTTTAAGGCAACTGTTAGATGATAACCTTCCTTACCTAAGGACGTATCTTCTTCATCATTTATAATTAATTTGATGGTTGGGTTAGCTACAGGCGGATTGATTAAATTTACATCATATCCTGTTGGGACAGATAAGCGCTCTTTTAAAAATGCAACAGTTTGTTTCAACTCTGGAGATTTGCCAACTTGGATTGTAATGATGTGTGGCAACACAAAATGCCCAGTATGCTTAACTAAGCGAACAGGCTCAGGAATTATCGAGATTTCATTTGATGAGATACTTTCGCCATTCGCAAAAGCTTCAGTATTAAGATCTATGTTTTGTGCAAATAAAGGAGAGCTAAATGTAAATACTAGCAGTATTTGAAGAAGAAATTTCATAAATTAAAATGTAGTGTGTAGATATTAAACGCAATTTATTAAATTTTTGACACTTTAAAAATTACATTTTACTATCTATATGTAAAGGTGAAGTAAATATGATAAAGCGAATAACCTGAATGGAAAAATTATTATTTTAAATATTTAAATTTGCCAACATGATAAATAATGTAGCAATTATTACAGGTCTCTTATTTGGAATTTTAGGGATTGTGTTTGGTGCTTTTGGTGCACATGCACTAAAGAAAGTGATTTCTGAACAAAAATTAGTCTCTTTTGAAACCGGGGTGAGGTATCAATTCTATAATGCTTTTTTCCTATTGATATTAGGTATTGGTTTTGACACAAGTCTAAGCAGTAAATTGTTATTGTGGAGTTATTATTTAGTTACTACGGGTACTGTTTTATTTTCTTTAAGTATTTACCTTTTAGCATTAGCTGATTATTTAAAAAAGAGCTTTAAATTTTTAGGACCAGTAACTCCATTAGGTGGTTTATTAATGGTTTTAGGTTGGGCATGTTTATTAGCAAGTGTGCTAACTGCATAAAAGCTATATTAAAAAGATAAATCTTATTTTAAAGCATCTAAAACTTTAAATAACTTTTTACTAATACCAGAGCCATTGTAATTGTTAATATTAATTACTGCGATATATTTATTACCACCTTTGCCTGTATAATATCCAGCGTAAGCTGACACATCATTAATACTTCCACTTTTTAATTTCATGCCATTATTTTCTGGAAATGAATTGTAATATGGAGCAAACCAATCTTCTTTTTGTGCTTGAAATAAAATATTTGCCATGGCAGCTGTAGTTACTCTAGTTCCGGGAGAAAGTCCACTTCCGTCTAAAATGTTCAATGCATTTTTATCTATTCCTTTAGTATTCCAATAATCTATTTCTGCATTAGCCCCATTTTTAGTTGTTGGTGTTTTACCCAGTTTCCATGCAATTGTTTTTAATAATTGTTCGCCATAAAGGTTGATGCTTTTCTGGTTAAACCAATAGATAATCTCACTTAAATCTGGCGAACTAATTGTTGCTAATTTTGCTGTAATTGTTGGAGTTGTTTTTCCATCTAAAGTTAATCTTCTAGAGGTGCTTGCTTCTTTAGTAACAGAGATATTTAGTCGTAATAAAGTGTCTTGCAAACGGTATGCAGCATCATAAGCTGGGTCTGGTAAAGAAAGGGAAACTCCAGATTTGTTTACGCCAATTCCCCATGTACCACGTAAATAGGCCACATCACCATAAGGAGGTAAAAACCCATAAGTATTGTCTCCACTGCCTGAAGCACCTGTTTTAAGTTCGTTGATTAATTTTATATAGGGTATTGCTGGAATAGTTTTTTGAATTGTAACTCCAGTGCCAGTGCTGTTACCGGCTTTTAGTTTAACATCAAATTGATTTTCTCTCCAATTAAGAGCAGATGTGCCAGCTCCATAATAGTTACCCATATCTTGCCAAATCCAACCTTCAGGTGTAGTTTGTGTACCAAATAGACTATCATCTCCTATTATTGCACCATCAATTTTTTTAATGCCCGCATCTTTAATTGCATTTACCCAATTTGTTAAGATTACGTTTTCCTTAGTTTGATCATATCGCCAGGAACCTAAGGTTGGATCTCCGCCTCCAATAATAATTAAATCACCTTCTAAAGTTCCATTAGCCGTTATTTTTCCGCTATAAGCTAACGTGGTTTGATACTTAAAATCTTTACCTAAAACACTGAATGCAGTTGCAGAAGTGATAGTTTTTAAAGTAGATGCTGTTGCTAATCCTATATTTTCATTGTTAGCAAAAACAATCTTACCACTTCTGGCATCTAATATACAAATAGATGTAATCGCATATTTTGCTTGTTGATCGTCTACTAAAATTTGATAAGCTTGTTTTATTTTCTCTACTGGAAATTGAGCTCTTACAAATATTGGTATAACGAATAATAATATGATGATTTTTTTCATTTAATATAAAATAATTGAATGTCCGTAATCTTTCCTAAGGTAATAAAAAATGCTTATATTTAATGTATGACACTATTAGAGTTTAGCGAAAAATTT
>JBBSRF010000076.1:0-10574 GCA_038243335.1 Sphingobacteriales bacterium | reverse complement strand
TTATCGCTATTTAAAAAAAATTGTTGCCATATATATAAGCTATAAGAAATAATACCGAAGAATGCTAAAAATTTGGTATTTAGCAACTTAAATAGTAAGTTATTAGGATTGTCTAAAACAGAGATAATTATATAAAGTATACAGAGTGAAGTTATAAAATGATTAAATGGAATGGTAAATAGTCCAACCAATTTAAACTCGTATAGTGTAAAGCACAGAATTATAATGAACACACTCAAAATTTGGTATTTAAAATCTTTAAATAATGTTAAATCGGTAATTTTTTTGTTTTTAAAATAATATATCCCACCTAATGCACCTATTGCAATAGCATCACTATAAATAAAAAAGCTAGAAAATGTATATACAGGAAGCTCAGAATTATAATTTAATCCCCTTATTATACAAGAATAAAAAATTGAGAAAATTAAAATTTTAACACGCCATTTTTTAAAGAATACGAATAAGAAAGGCCAAATGAAATAAAATTGCTCCTCTACAGATAATGTCCAAAAGTGAGATATGTTCCAAGGTAAGTTGTCATTAAAATTAACAGTGAAGGTAAATATGCTTAATAAGGCATTTTTTGTTAGGTGAAATGGTTCAAATTTTTGAATGTATAGAAATAATAAATAGAATAAATACACGGGTAGTATTTTAAATATTCTCCTTAAATAAAAATTAAAAATGTTAATTGTATTTTTTTCAGACTCTTCTTTTTTCATTAAATAGCTAATTAAAAAGCCACTTAATACAAAAAATATTTGAACACCGAATCCCCCATAACTTGCTACCTTCTGTAGTGAAAGAGGAAAACCAATAGTAAGTCTTGAATGTGCAAATATGACAAGTATTATCGAAATTCCCCGAAGTCCATCTAAAGAAGGAAGTTTTTTATTTATAGACAATCCTTATTGCTTAAATTATTCAAAATTACATCTGCAACTTTTTGTAAATTTTCTTTAGTTAATCCCAAACCACTCGGTATGTAAAAACCATTTCTGGCTAACTTCTCTGCAATGGGATATTTTTCGCCTTTAAACAATCCCAATTTTTTAAATACAGGCTGTTCATGTATACACCAAAAAAATGGTCGAGTGCCTATTTTATTTTCAGTAAGGTAGTTTACCATTCTTTCTTTTTCTTGTTCAGTAGAGGCAACTAAGCCGAATATCCAATAAATATTGTCTGCATTAGCTGTTTTAGCTAATGGCAACTGGTATCCTTTATGTTTTAGGAGTTCTAATTCTTTTTGATAAAAACTACCCATTTTTCTTTTAATGGAAATGAAATTTTCTATTTGTTCTAATTGCGCTACACCTAAAGCCCCTTGCAAGTTGGTCATTCTGTAATTCCAGCCTAACTCATGGTGTATAAAGCGTGGCCCATCTGGCTCAAAGCAAAGATTTCGTAATTTTTTACATCGTTCAGCTAAGGTCTTATCATTAGTTAATAGCATTCCACCCTCACCTGTGGTAATATGTTTGTTGGGATAAAAGCTAAAAATACTAATGTCGCCAAAACTGCCACACAATTTACCTTTATAAGTTTGGCCATGTACTTCGGCAGCATCCTCAATTACTTTTAAATTGTATTTTTTAGCCAATGTCATTATTGGATCCATATCTACAGGTAAACCATAAATATGAACTACCAATATTGCTTTAGTTTTGGGTGTAATCTTCTCCTCAATTTGACTTACATCCATGTTCCATGTTTCAGGATTACTATCTATTAATACTGGAGTGGCACCTTCAGTAATTATTGATTGAGCAGGAGAAATTATAGTGAATGCAGGCATGATTACTTCATCGCCTGAGCCTATATTTAGCGCTCTAACTGCAATGTCTAAAGCTGCAGAGCCATTGCTAACTGCCACACCATAATTACACCCAATGTATGCACTAAAATTGTCTTCAAACTTGTTAATGAAAGGACCTTCACTAGAAATCCAACCTGTTTCTATGCATTCAGTGATATACTTTAATTCGTTCCCATTAAGGAGGGGTGTATTAACAGGAATAGGCTCGTTCATTTTATATTTTCTTTAAGATATAACAAACACCCCATGTTGCAATCGATGGTACTTTTCTTGTTTCAAACTCTTCGGTATAAACTAATTCAAATCCAGTTGCAAAGGCTAATATTTCTATTTCAGGCTTGCTAAAATAACGCATTGGATGCTTCTCAAAAATTTTTTCGGTTTTTAAGTCTTTAAGATTAGTAATGGTGATATCGTATTCTATTTCCACTATATTAAGCTCAGGGTAGCTAATTGGATTTGCGTTACGCCAGACTGCTATGTTTTCGTCTTGTAGCTTTTTTGTTCTTTTCTCCGGTATTAGATGATGTACTGCCGAACTATGCCAAACATCAAAAATAAATATTCCATCTGTTTTCAAATGTTGGTATACATTTTTGAATGTTTGAATTAAACTTTTATTATCAGTTAAATAACTAATGACATGAAAAAGAGAAGTAGCTACATCAAATGATTGATTTAATTTAAAATTGGTAATATCAGCTACTTTAAATTTAACATTAGTATGTTTTTTTTGATTAGCAATAGCAACCATTTCTGCACTGCGCTCAATACCAAATACTTGATAGCCAAGTTCTGCTAACAAGTAGGCGTGCTTACCCGTACCAGAACCAAGTTCTAAAATACTTTTACTATTTTGATTATACTTTTTAATTAGCTGATCAACATAGTTTGTCTCAGCATTATAGTCTTTATCCGCATAAAGGAGATCGTAATATTGACTATATAATTTAAAATTATTGTTCATTAACTAATTGCTATTTTTAATACGATTTGGCGTATGCTCAAACCTTACTTTGTCTTCTTCTCCACAATATGGTCCTTGCTTAATCTCGATCATTTCAGCATCTTCCAACATCTCAAATCCATGCCCTCCAGCAGCTAATAGAATGACATCTCCTTTTTCAACAATCTTACTTTCTAAGTAATTTTTATCATCATCATAAAAATCTACACGAACTTTACCAGTTTTGATATACAATACTTCTTGTGTAAGTGTTACTTTTCGCTCAATTAAATTGTGTATATGTGGGTCTATCTTATAACCTTTTGGTCTGTTCATGTAACCCAATTGCTGTGAGAAATCGCCAGGAGTAAAGAAAGAAATGCCTTCTTTTTGGTAATTGGCTCGGATAATAATTGCTAGTATTTGAGCTTTAAAATTTACTTCTTCAATCATTGGTTAAATATGAATTTGCAATTAAAGAACCTGTTCTGGTTGAATAAGGAAATGTTCTGTTTAGCATTGGCGCATCTTGGATTTCAAATCCTAACACATTGTCAACAAAATCATAACCTTCTGCTTCACTAGAGCCAAGCCAAGCATAAACAGTATATTCATCTGGAATAAAGCCGTCTAAGTGTGTTTTACAAGAGTAGATTTGATTTGTATTATCAAAAGTAATGTAATTTTCAAGCGAAGGGATGGCCTCCATAATAGTTACCCCAATGCTATTCTTAATTCCGAATACAGCAAATGCAGGTGGTGTCCCTTCACATTTATTTACCTTAAAATCTATATTTAAATAATATGTAGGTTGTTTTCCTGTTAAGTTAATCTCAATACTAGAAAAAGTCGGCTGTGAGTTCTCTTTATCATATTTTGCATTTAAAAACTTAGACTGGTTTTTCATGTAAAAATCTATTGCACGTTTTGATGTTCCATTAAAAACTGTAATTCCATTTTCTAATACTATACCAGAATTACATAGTTCTTCAACAGCTGTCATATTATGGCTCACAAAAAGTACCGTTCTACCTTCCCCCTTACTTACTTCTCCCATTTTGCCTAAGCATTTTTTCTGAAACTCTGCATCTCCAACAGCTAAAACTTCATCAACAATTAAAATTTCACTTTCTAAGTGGGCTGCCACTGCAAATGCCAAACGAACATACATGCCAGAGCTGTATCTTTTTACTGGGGTGTCTAAATAACGCTCTATACCTGCAAAGTCTACAATTTCATCTAGTTTGCGTTTAATTTCATGCTTTCGCATGCCTAAAATGGCTCCATTCAAAAATATATTTTCTCTGCCTGATAATTCAGGATGGAATCCTGTTCCTACTTCTAGTAAGCTTGCGATTCTGCCTTTTCCTGTAATTTTACCAGAGGTAGGAGCGGTAACTTTACTTAAGATTTTTAATAAGGTGCTTTTTCCTGCACCATTTCTCCCAATTATTCCAACTGCGTCTCCTTGTTCAATCTCGAAGTTTAAATCTTTTAAACTCCAAACAATATCACTTGTGCCTTTTGTGCTTCGGTCATTCGTTTCTCCAATTCTCAAAAAGGGGTCTTCTTTTCCACGAATATGTGCATACCATCTCTCTAAATCTCGGCTAATTGTACCCGTGCCTATTTCTCCTAGTTGATAGGCTTTGGAAAGGTTGTTTACTTTGATGGCGATGTTTTTCAATGAATTAAGGTTGAGGTTGAGGTTGAGGTTGAGGTCAACTTTAGGGTTTCATGCTTTTTATCAATTTATTTAAATCGTGATGAATTTGCGAATTAACTAATAATAGCTTTCCCACTTGTTCATTGTTAAAATAACCAACTTCTTTTCCATATAATAATTGATTTTTTGATTCTAATAATGAACCTCTTGACATCACATAAAAGCGTTTTTTATCTAAGTTGGTTTCTCTTCCAAACCCTTCAGCTAAATTATCAGATACAGAAACTGATGACCTTCTAATTTGAGAGGTTAATGCGTAGTCCTCTTGTTTTGGAAGATTTATAGTTAATTCAAATATCTTAACCGCATAATCCATAGATAATTTCCAAACTGGCATTTCTGTGAAGTCGTGATACATTTTATGGTTAGGACGAGATTAAGGTTAATTTAGATATATTTTTAATTAAATTCTAATCGGTTTTAAATTTCACTTTAATCTAAGCGTAAGGCTCGACCTCGTTTTCTCAGTTTCAGTCTATTTTTAGTCTCGATCTTAACCTTGGCCTTGTTTAAAAAGCCTTCTGGTTTTTAAACAGTATCTACAAATGTCTTCTCTACTTTATTAAATATGATTGTACCAAAAATTAATAGTATTAAGGTAACTAAAGTTGAATAAGCTAAACTTTGCCAAGTAAACGCACCTTCTCCTAAAAAACCGTATCTAAATGTTTCGATAATTGGTGTCATCGGATTATATTCTATGATCCAACTATAGGCAGGATATTTTTTTAAAGCTGTAGATAGGGGATAAATCACCGTGGTAGCATACATTAATAGCTGTACACCAAAACCTACCAAAAATGCTAAATCTCTATATTTTGTGGTCATGGCAGATATAATCATACCAGCACCTAAACCCAATAAAGCCATCAACACAATAATTACGGGAAACAATAAAATTGCCCAAGTGATATTAAACTGTGCATCGTTAAAATAGTAATAAATCATGAATGCTAAAAACAAGAGCATTTGTACACCAAATCTCACTAAATTGCTTACCACAATACTTAGAGGCATAATTAATCTCGGAAAATAGACTTTACCAAAAATGCCAGCGTTATCTTTAAAAACTGTGGAGGTTTTAGTTAAACAATCTGCAAAATAATTCCAAGCCGTAATGCCCGCCATATAGAATAAGGGCTTTGGTAAACCATCTGTTGATATACCTGCTAGGTTACCAAAAATAAAAGTGAAAATAAGGGTTGTAAATAGCGGTTGTATAAAAAACCACAATGGGCCTAAAATAGTTTGTTTGTAAAACGAAACAAAATCTCTTCGGACAAGTAATGTCAACAAATCTCTGTATGCCCAAACTTCACCAAGTTTTAAATCTAAAAGATTATTCTTAGGCACAATTTCCCAGATTTCGTCATTTTTATTCATTTGGTTTTTTACTAGTGGAACCAGTTAATATTATTTTTTTGATACTATTTTTATATTGTTGAAAATTAAATGCTGCTAAAACACATTTCTGCAATTCTATTTTATCTTTTTTGCTAAAAGGAATCGCTAATAGCTCAGCAAGCGCTTTCTCAATCTGATTTAAATCATCAGGGTCAACTAATTTGCCTAATTTACCATTACTTAAAGCATCAACACTACCATCTTTATTACCGGCAATTACTTTTAAACCGCTAGCCATTGCTTCTATATATACCATTCCAAAACCTTCTTTTTTACTTGGCATTACAAAAATATCCGCCAATACAAAATGGTCTGTTATCTCAGCTTCATCAATAAATCCAATAAGTTTAACATAATTTCCAATTTTATATTCACTAATTAGTTGCTCTAATCTCTGATATTCTTCCTCATCTGCTTTTCCTGCCAATACAAAAATTAGATGAGGATTTTTTTCAATAAGATTTGGTAAAATCTTAATCACATTGTCATAACCTTTATATTTTTCGGAAGATGAAAGTCTTGATAAACACATAATAACTTCATTTTCTTTCTTTAATTGATATCTTTTAAGTAATTCTATTGGCTTACTAAAATCTGTTGGAAAATAATAAAAGGGATCCAGACAGTTATTCAAAACTTCAATTTTATGCTCGCTAATGTGATTTTCAAGTTTAATTTTCTCTTTAGTGAATTGGCTAACGGCAAAGATTTTATCTAACTTTTTAAGTGCTTTTAATTTTGCATCGGGTAATTTTTTCCAAACCTCAATTCCATGCGCAATTAAGTAAATTTTTGTTTTTGGTCTAAATTTTTTAATTAAATAGGCAACGGATAATAAATTAATATGGCTAAGAATTACTACGTCAGCACGTATACCTTTTAGAAATGATTTAATTACGAATGATTTCCGATTGCCTCCAAAACCTACGTATTGTTGTTTTTTTAAATACCTAGAATCACGATCAAAACTTTTATCGTACATACAATGAACAATAGGATCTATTAAGTCTTCTTCACTTAAATCATATAATGATCTGCAAATGGTTCTACAAACTTTTTCTATACCCCCAGTAAAACCAAAAACCTTTAAAGTTAAAAAAAGTACTTTACGAGGCATGGAAGATTTTATAAAGTGCAAAAGCAGAAGACCAATGCAAGTTGTTTTCGTTAAATGAAGTAATTAAGTTTTTAGCTTTTTTATTTTGATAAAGATCTGGAGATGATATCTCCTTGTTTTTTCTCATCCATTCTTGAAATGGAAATGTGAATCCCATTTTTGATCTATCCCATGTTTCCTTAGGCAATTTATTTTTATAAGCTTCTATCAGTAATCTCTTTTTTTGTATTTCTCCATATCTAATTGATGGGTGAATGGAATTAACTAAATTGATAAAATTAAGAGCTAAAAAGGGTACTCTTGCCTCCACGCCATGGCTCATGCTCATAAAATCTGTGTCTTTTAACAATTGATTTTGCATGTACATATTCATCTCAAACCAACTTGCTCTTTCTTCATCATTTAAATAGCGTATGGTATCATTTAGCGGAACATTTTGCAAGCAGTCAATAATTGTTGTAATATCAGTTCCTAATAAATCAGCAATAACGTCTGGAGTATATAAACCTCTCAAGCATAAATATTCGCCAACTGGAGATTGAAAGCTTAAATAATATAATCTTTTTAATTTGATGTTTTTTAAAAATCGAGCAGACTTGATCATTTCTCTACTCAATTTACTAAAGTTTTGTATTTTTCTTATTCGATCAAATGATGGATAACCTCCAAAAAGTTCATCTGCACCTAAACCAGAAAGAACAGATTTTAAGCCATTCTCTTTTGCACCCTTACAAATAAACCAAGTATTGATGCCATCGTTTGTAGGCTGATCCATATCATGTAAAATATTTTCAAAATTATATAGAAAGTCTCTATAAGTAATTAATTGTTCATGATGATTTGTAGTAATGCCTTTCTTAATTAGCTTTCGATGTGCGCTCTCCGAAAAGTCTATTTCATCAAAATTTGCAGAAATAGACATTAGATTTCCTTTTGAATATTGTGCGGCTAAAATATTTAAGATACTTGAATCTAAACCACCACTAAATAAAACTCCAATCGTAGTATCAGAAATTAATTGAGATTGTACTGCATTAGTAAGTTCTTCTCTAATGCTTTCAATTGCTTCTGCCTCATTGGTTATTTTTATAGTTGTACTAAATTCATGATAGCTATGTATTTTAAAACAGTTATCAGCTAATTTATATTTAAGAAAACTACCTTTTGGTAAGCTATATACGTTCTTTAAAGTAGTAAATGGTTCAGGTATATGACCGAAAGCTAAATAATAAATTTTCCAGTTTTCGTTTTCTACTTGATCAAACCCACTTTGTGCAAAAGCTTTAACTTCTGAAGCAAATGAAAAATATTTCGCATTTGAATTGTAATAAACTGGTTTAACACCGCTTTGATCTCTTACCAGGTAAACAACATTTTTAACTTTATCGTGTATACAGAAGGCAAATATTCCATTTAATTTAGAGAAAGATTCCTCGCCCCAGCATTGGTAGGCTTTTAAAATAACTTCAGTGTCTGATTCTGTTTTGAATAAAAAACCTAATTTAATGAGTTCTGCTCTTAAGGTTTTGAAATTATATATTTCTCCATTGTAGGTAATGACTAATTTTTCGTCATCAGTTAACATGGGTTGATGACCTGCAGCACTTAAATCTAAAATAGAAAGTCTTCTATTGCCTAAACCAACAAAACTATTTTCGTCAACTACAATACCAAAATCATCCGGACCACCATGTTTCATGCTGTCACACATTTTGGTGATTTGATGATTTAAATGATTTATTGAAAATTCTTTAGTAATTATACCTGCAATTCTGCACATTTAAACCTATTTGAGAAATTATTTGAATGAAATAAAATATGAGGTCATTATACAGCTTCGCCCTTTCAGTCACAATTTATGTTTTGTAACCTAACGTTAAATAACAGCCTACTTTAAGGGTTCAATAAATGCCATTGAAGTGTTTATATTTATTGAATAGCCTAATTGCTTTAAACTTAAAATTAAACATTTTTTACTTTTTAAAGATACTAATTCCGCTGTAATTCCCTTAAAAGGACCTGCTTTAATTAAAACTTTTTCTCCTGGCGAAATATTGTATTCAATTAGCTCTAATTCAGTACTGTTAGCTAAAAGTAATTTAAGATCTTGAATTTGCTTATCTGGTATTGATGCAATTTTGCCTGAAAAATATATAAATCTACTAAAACCAGGCGTTAATAAAATTTCATTATATTCTTTGATAGAAATATGAATAAAAAGGTAAGATTTTAATAAAGGTTCTTCAACAATCTTCTTGCGATCGCTCCATTGTTTTAAAACTTTTTTTAGCGGTAGGTATGTTATAATTTGTTTTTTTTCTAACTCAAGCTGAGTTTTTTTTTCAAATCTTGAACGTGTATAAATTGGATACCATTTGTAAGTATTTTCGATCATTTGTTGGTTAACCGTTTGTGAAAATGTTACCTGTATAAACTGTTTGAAGTTATTATTTAATATTGAAAACTAAAAAATTTAACAAACAATTCAATTGATGTTATTTTTTAGATTTTTTCTTCCAGAATTGCCACCAAGCGATAGGATCATCATAATAACCTGATCCTGCATAGCCAGAATAATCAGAATAATAATACGTACTATTGCCACCCCCACGAGAATAATCTGTTGTGTAATAATTAGAATGAAGTGAATCGTCTCCAAATGCATTTAAAACTATAGCCCAATTGCTTAGGCCGTATTCCTTCGATAACCTTTCTGGTATTGCGGCAGCCCTTAACTGTGATTTTCCAGATCTAATTACAAATATATTCACATCAGATTGACGGATAAGGGGAATAGCATCAGATACCAAACCAACTGGTGCAGTGTCAATCAATACATAATCATAAAGCGGGCTAATTGTATCAATTAGTTTCTTCATGGATTCTGTGTGTAACAGTTCTGATGGGTTAGGAGGTACAGGTCCAGATGGAATAAAATCTATATTGTGTACGTCATCATGCATAATAACATCTTCAAGATTTTTATGCCCAGCTAAATAAGAACTTAACCCAACTTTATTATCGCTGCCAAATACCTTGTGCAGCTTTGATCTTCTTAAATCTGCAGCTACAAGAACAACCTTCTTGTCAATTAGCGCTAATGTGCCCGCCAAATTAACTGTAACAAATGATTTCCCTTCTCCAGAAACTTCTGAAGTAATACAAATTGTTTTACTCTTTTTATTTGCAGCTAGAAAACTTAAGTTTGTTCTTACAGATCTTACAGATTCAGCAAATACAGATTTGGGTTTAGCTAATGATAATGCTTGTCTATTGTCTTTGTCTATATATTCTGGAAATTTTCTAATTACGCCAATAATAGGTGTATTTGTTAAAGCTTCAACAGTCTCTTTATCGTAAATAAAAGGATTTAAAAAGCGAACTAACAAAATTAGACCAAAACCACAGGCTAGTCCAACCATTGAGGCAAAAGAATATACTTGTCGCTCATTTGGCGCAATCATTCTATAATTTGGTATAGCTTCATTTACAATAGCTGCACCCGCTACAACAGCTGCTTCATTCATCTGAGATTCTAATTTCTTTTCAGATAGAAAAG
>JBBSRF010000075.1:0-10660 GCA_038243335.1 Sphingobacteriales bacterium | reverse complement strand
TATCGTCTACAAAAAGATCGGCAAGGTAAATATCGTTATCAAATATGTTTGCCTTTTTCAGGTCGTCCCAGTTTACATCAATAATTGGTTTTACAATTTCGAGCCAGCGCAAGTAAATAGGAATAAAATTATTTTTGTCAATTTTTATTTTACTTGTTGTGGTGGCTTTGGCGACATTATTTTTAATGAAAATGTGCAGGTCTTTTTCATCCTTTTCGTAATCGTAAATGTAAGTGTTTTGTTTAAGTGCGGCTTCAATACGTGCTTTAATCAATTGAAACTCTTTTGTACTGTGGTTACTTGGCGTAACGTTCCAATTAAAATCGTTTAGATATAAAATATCTTGTATGCTAATGTAAGGCACAAAAGCAATTTTCTTAAAGTCAAAAGCGCCTAAAAAAGCAGGAGGTAAGGTTTTATCAAAAGTACGAGCTTTACCAATCGTTAAAATCAATTGCACAAACATGGTAGCAATATCAAAATTACCAGTTTTTGCTTCAGCCCAAAGTAGCGGTATTCTGCCAAATAAATTGTCTTGTTTCGGGAAAACGGTAAAATCGATATTGCCAATAATTTCTGTGGTATCAAAAACTTTGAACCAGTCTGCACCAATTTTATTTTTAAGTTCTTCTTCTCTGATATTTTTATACTTCATTTTATAGGCAAAGTTGGGTTGATTGATGTTGTGTAATCACAATTAGCTTTTAATTTGGTGCAAATTTTCATATTTATTCACGCAAATAATTGCGTATTTGCGTAATAAAAATCTTTCATTAATTTCTAAAGATAGCATAAAAACTTATTTTAAAATTACCGCTTCCTATAATCTTAAATTTAGCTAAAGAAGCCTGATCTTAGGAAATCCCACAAACAAAAAAAGAGCCTTTAATCGAAATTAAAGGCTCTTAGTATCTTAAAAGTATTTTCTTATTTATAAGTTCTTCTCTGAATTTTGCTACATCTTCAAGTTAATGTAATCATCATATACATCATTTTATCTATGCTTACGTTAGGGGTAAGTTCTATAATTAAATTGGCTGCCTTAATACGATAGCTATCGAATTTAATTTACTTCGTAGCTTTCCGCTTCTCTACAGGTTAGGGTCTTTAATGCAAGAAAGATGCTGAAATATGCGGCGAAGCCCTCTTGAATACCTTTAAAAATAAAAAATAACAATGAAAAATTCAGCATGACGTTCAAATTATACTATGAATTCGAAAATCTAGTACACATCTTTTATCAGATATTTCGTTTCATTATACTGAAATGTATCTCCTTTTTTTAGTCCATTCATATTTGCATAAATTGGTGCTTTGGTAGAAATACCAAAAAATGTTTCACCTTCTACCTCCACTTTTTCACTAGATACTCCTATAAAAAATGTTAACTGATCAGTAATAACAACTGCACCAGGTTCAATCACATCACTTTCTTTTGTTGCATTTAGGGAGTTTAAATACAATAATTCTTCGTGAGCAAATACAAGTTCATTACTCAGGGCATTAAGTACTTCTACCTTGCCAGCTTTACGGTCTTCTGTTTGGCTATCGCTTCCATCCTGATTATAGGTATCGCTGCGCATTTCAGTTTCACGTTTTTCAAAGCTATCTACCAACTCTTGTTGTTTCTGGATACAGGCTTGTAGGATATGTGTTTTAGCTATTTTACTTTTCATAATGTTAGTATCTATGATTAAACCTAAAGATATTATAATTTGTGCTACAAGCACTATGTTTTACCTCATCTTAATGAAATCATTGTTTTAGTAGAACAATATTTTCCAAATAAAAATTATAGAAAGAGCTCAACGTCCACAAAAAAAAGAGCCTTTAATCGAAATTAAAGGCTCTTGTATATCATTCTTTGCCTCGGTTCGTGTCTCCACGAAACGAAAATAAAACTCATTATTTATACTGTTCTTCTCTCAATTTCACTACATCTTCAAGTTAATGTAATTATCATATACATCATTCTATCAATGATTCCGTTAGGCGTAAGTTCTATAATTAAATTGGCCGTCACCCTGAATTTATTTCAGGGTCTTTAACGCAAGAAAGATGCTGAAATAAATTCAGCAGGACGATAAATTTAAGCTCGATTCCCCACGAAAAAAAAATAAAATTCACTATTTATATTGTTCTTCTCTTAATTTGGCAACATCATCACTGTTAATGTAATCGTCATAAGTCATCATTCTATCTATGCCGCCGTTAGGGGTAAGCTCGATAATACGGGTAGCAACAGATTCGGTTAATGCATGATCTCGTGAGGTAAATAAAGCTGTTCCTTTAAAATCTTTCATGCCGTTATTTAATGCTGTAATCGATTCCAAATCCAAGTGATTGGTTGGTTCATCAAACATTAAGAAATTGGCATGTTGTAACATCATTCTAGAGAACATACAACGCATTTTCTCACCACCAGAAAGTACTTTTACGTTTTTCAATACTTCCTCTCCAGAGAATAACATTCTGCCTAAAAAGCTGCGTACAAATTGCTCATCAGCATCGGTGCCAGAATATTCACGTAACCAATCTACCAAGTTCTCATCTTTACCATCAAAATAAGCTGAGTTATCGTTTGGTATATCTGCAGGGCTAATGGTTACTCCGAATTTAAATTCGCCGGTAAAGTCTTTATCTCTTCCAGCTAAAATATCATAGAAAGCAGAAGTCGCTAAACTGTTTGAAGAAAGCACGGCAACTTTATCGCCTTTGCTCACCATAAAGCTAACATCTTTAAATAAAACTTCACCATGTGAGATTTTAGTTAATCCTTCTACTTGTAAAATCTGGTCGCCAGCTTCTCTACCTAAATTATTAAACAAAATAGCAGGGTATTTTCTGCTCGATGCTTTAATTTCAGAAATATCAATTTTATCTAAAGCTTTTTTACGTGAAGTGGCTTGCTTACTTTTCGAAGCATTTGCACTAAAACGTTGAATAAACTCTTGTAATTCTTTAACTTTTTCTTCTAATTTTTTATTCTGATCGCTACGTTGTTTTAGCGCCAACTGACTACTTTCATACCAGAAAGTGTAGTTACCAGAGTAAATGTTCATTTTACTGAAATCGATATCCACAATGTGCGTACAAACTGCATCTAAAAAGTGCCTATCGTGACTTACCACCAATACAATAGCTTGGTAATCTGCCAAAAAGTTCTCTAACCAAGCGATGGTTTCAATGTCCAAATCGTTGGTAGGCTCATCTAGTAATAAAATATCTGGATTACCGAATAATGCTTGTGCCAATAACACACGTACTTTTTGGTTACCATCTAACTCTTTTAATTGCTTGTAATGGTGTTCTTCTTTAATGCCTAAATTGCTCAATAAAGTGGCGGCATTACTTTCCATGTTCCAGCCATCTTTTTCTGCGAAAATGTTTTCTAATTCGCCTGCACGTTCGCCGTCTTTATCAGTAAAATCTTCTTTTAAGTAAATGGCATCTTTCTCAATCATGATGTCGTACAATTCCTTGTGACCCATCATAACGGTTTCTAAAACGGTATTTTCATCAAACTGATAGTGATTTTGCGTTAAAACTGCCATACGTTCGCCAGGTGTAAAAGCCACCGAACCAGAGGTTTGGTTCACTTCTCCGCTTAAAATCTTTAAGAAAGTAGATTTACCTGCGCCGTTGGCACCAATTACTCCGTAGCAATTACCCTGGTTAAATTTAAGGTTAACATCTTCAAAAAGAGTGCGTTTGCCGTAGCGTAGGGAAAGGTTTGAAACTGAAATCATAGTGTTTAAAAATAATTGCAAAGGTACGGTTTTTAGTCGAGATGGTAAAGGGAATGGGGAAAAGAATGATATGGGTAATTTGAAAATGGAAGCTAGTAGTTATTGGCTAATTCAGTCCCGCTTTTCGCTTTATTACATGGCAACGAAGTGTGTTGCCATTACATGCTCGCTACAATCGGGTTTAGGAATGTAAGTAGGTGTAACTCAAATATAGATTTCTCAATCGCATTTTGTCATCTAGTTCTAGTTTCGTCATCTCTTTATTCAGTTCGTCATCTCGACTTTAAGGAGAGATCTATATTTAGAATAATGCTTATAAATAGATTTCTCGTCGCTGCGCTGTGTCCAAAGGACGGTTTGGTGGTCATCACCTTAGTGCTTCGTCATCTCTAATATGTCTCGTCATCTCGACTATAGGAGAGATCTAAATTTAGAATAATGCTTATAAATAGCTTTCTTGTCGCTGCGCTCTGTCGAAAGGACGGTTTGGTGGTCATCACCTTAGTGCATCGTCATCTCTAATATGTCTCGTCATCTCGACTTTATGGAGATATCTGCCTCGAGATAAATAGCTTAAACAGATTTCTCGTCGCTGCGCTCTGTCGAAAGGACGGTTTGTTGGTCATCACCTTAGTGCTTCGTCATCTCTAATATGTCTCGTCATCTCGACGGTAGGAGAGATCTATCTCGCGAAGAATACCTTCATGGTAGATTTCTCGTCGCAATGCTCACTCGCCTGCCAGCCGCAGGCAGGAACAAACGTTTTTAATAGTTGCAAAACCCTTAATAAAACCTAATTTTATCAAATGAAATCTGAGCAGCTAATAACTATTTTAAAATCGCCAATTGGTAAGCGAAAAGTAGTAGAATTAGCTAAAATTATAACTGAAAATGATTTCTCAATTGAAGAATTGATTGATTTAACATTACATACAAACGAACAAGTAGGCTTTAGGGCATCGTGGATTTTGGAAAACATCTATTCTAATGATAACAATTGCTTTATTCCATTTTCCAATTATTTTTTAGATCGATTTACCGCACAAAAAAACTTATCCGCCATGCGCCATTATGCCAAAATATTGGCATTTATGACGAATAAAAAAGCATCGCAACAGCTTAAGCAAATTATCAATAACTATAATACAGATTTAATCGTAGAAACAGTTTTTAATTGGGTAATCGATGAAAAAGTTCCTGTTGCCGTTAAATCACAATGTTTAAACGTATTGGCAAACCTCCATATCAAACACGATTGGATAAAAGATGAATTGCTAGCAACCATGGATTTTTTAGTTGATAAAGAAAGCATCGCATTTTATGCCAAAGTGAAGATGATCAGGAAACAGTTTTCAGTTGGGAGTTGACAATTTTCAGTTGAGAGTTAAGAAAGCAATTAAATAATAGAACTTTTACTTTAATCTCTTACTTTTGATTGATGAACAATGAATTCGACATTCTTTCTAAAATAATTAAAAACCGCCGAAGTATATTTCCTGCTAGTTATATTCAAAAAGAAATTCCAAAAGAAATAATTGAGCAAATTTTAGCAAGTGCTAATTATGCGCCTACACATAAATTAACGCAACCTTGGCGCTTCATCGTGATTAGAAATGAAGCAAAAGCTAAGTTAGGAATGGAGCTGCAAAAAATATATAAAGAAACCATGCATGTAGAAAAATTTCTACAGAAAAAGTATGATAGTTTTGGAGTTAAAACTAGTCAGGCAGGATGTGTGATTGCTATCAATATTCAGTTTTCTGGTAAAATTGCCGAGTGGGAAGAAGTTGCTGCAACAGCTTGTGCTGTTCAAAATATGGCCTTAACAGCAGCCGCATTAAATGTTGGCGCTTATTGGAGTTCATTGGGTTTAATTAGTGGTTTGGGAGATTTTTTAGGCCTAGCCGAAAATGAGAAATGTTATGGTTTGTTTTATATGGGCTATCATGACGAAGAGCCGAGAGCAGCCAATAGAACATCAATGTCAGAAAAAATAAAATGGATGGAAGATTAGTCAGCTATTAATTGATAATTATTTATATCTAAAAGAATAGTTTAATTTATTTCTTTTTAATTAAACATTTAATATATTAGTTTGCTAATCTAAATCAATCCTTATGCAAGAAATTAAGTCTTCTTTATATCAACTGTGTTTAAATTTTATAAATGAACGTATTGAAACTGCTGAATTTGCTTTAAAGCAAGCTCGTGAAGCCAGTAATGATGATACAAAAAGTAGTGCGGGAGATAAATATGAGACGAGTAGAGAAATGATGCAACAAGATATTGATCGAAATAAAAGGTTGCTTATTGATGCGGAAGAAAATCAACGCCTGTTATTATCAACAAAAGATGCTCCATTCTCTGAAACAGCAAGAAACGGAAGTTTAATTTATACTAATCAAGGAAACTTTTATTTAAGTATTAGTGCAGGTCAATTACATTTAGATAAAGACACGTATTTTGCAATTTCTGCCGTATCGCCTATTGGAAAATTGTTATTGGGCAAGTGCAATGGCGACGCATTTGATTTTAATGGTAAAAAGTACACGATAAAAGAGGTTAAATAGAAAGATTTGTCATTTTGAACAAAGTGAAGAATCTCTTTATTAATTTCTCAATAGAGATTCTTCGTGCCTCAGAATGACAAAGTTTGCTTAAAAACTATTCTTAATACTATTGCTTAGCATTTTAGGAGTCCAGTGACCGCTGGCAATAATTCTTCTTACGCACATTAAAGGATCTTTTTCATCACGTTTATCTGCTAAAGCAAATGCCATTTTAAATCCTCTCTTTTTTAATTCCGGAAAACCTTCTTTATTCCATAAACCAAACGGATAAGCGAAATACTCAATTTTCTTACCTGTAATTTCTTCTAATTTTTTAGTAGGCTTATCTAATTGTTCTATCCAATCTTTACCTTCATATTTTTTAAAATTTTTATGGTCGTAAGTATGACTGCCAATCGTATTTCCTTCGTCAGATAGTTGTTTAATTTCTTCTGAACTCATATAGTTTACAAACTTTCCTTTTTTACCAATAGAAACTGTCATGATAAAATACACTGCTTTATAACCGTATTTTTTTAAGGTTGGGTTAACAGTTGTAAATTGATCTAAAACGGTATCATCAAAAGTAAGCATAATTGGCTTTTTAGGAAGAGATTTGCCTTCATTTAAGTAAGCATAAAGCTGATCTGGTAAAATAGTATGATAGCCACTATCAGATAACATTTTCATTTGGTCTTTGAAGTTTTGTGTTTCTACCGTATAGTCTTTCGTCATTGGTCCATCACCAGCTTTCCAATTGCGCACTTGGTGGTAACATAAAATCGGCACTTGTTTGCGTGCTAATATCGTTTTTGCATCAGCAACTTTTATTTTACTAGCATCAAATTCTGGGGTAGTATTGTCTGTATTTTTGGTTTCTGTTAAAGTACTATCTGTATTTTTTTCTATGGTAGTTTGTGATTTAGATTGGCAGCCAGCAACAATGATTAATGCACTCGCTAGTAATGATAAAAAATTCTTTTTCATGGTATAATATTTAATGCAAAGCTATAAAAACAACAATGATTTAATAGTATTATTTAATAATTTGAAGAACATGAAATCGACATATCTATTGTCTAACTATTTTATTACAATTGAAGCAATATATAACTGCTATTTTTTAAATAGATTAGTTTTTTATTAACCAACTACAATTAACTATGAAGAAATTTTACATCCTACTTTCTTCTGTTTTTTTAATAAGTTTAGGAGCTTTTGCGCAAACTAAAACTATTTCTTTAACAGAAACAACCCAAGCTCCTGAGAAAGCAAATTATCAGCTAGCTTCCAAATTTTCGCCTACCAAACTTAAAAAAGTCATTTATTCAACTGCTGTAGATCCGCATTGGTTAAAATTAACCAATAGATTTTGGTACCAGTATGAAACTCCAAGTGGTAAACTTTGGTATATAGTAGACCCAGTTTTAAAGAGTAAAAATATGCTGTTTGACAATGAGAAAATGGCTGCTGCAATTACTTTAATCCTTCGCGACCCATTTGATGGACAACATTTGCCAATTGAAAACCTAAAATTTGCAAAAGATGAGAAGAGCATCAATTTTGAAGTTAAAAGTACGATCGAAGAATTGAAAAAAGATAGAAAGGATAAGAAAGCTGCAGATTCAATGCAGAAAAAAATCTTCTTCTTTAATTATGATTTAGCTTCTCAAAATCTAATTGAAGTTAAAAATTATGAAAAACCTAAAGCTAAACCATCTTGGGGTTCAGTTGCTCCAGATTCTTCAGCAGTAATTTTCTCTAGAAATTTCAACTTATATTGGATGGATAAATCCAACTACTTAAAAGCAGTTAAGAATGATGAAGACAGTACAATTGTAGAACATCAATTAACAAAAGATGGAGTAA
The DNA here is from genome assembly GCA_038243335.1 of Sphingobacteriales bacterium. Taxonomy (GTDB): domain Bacteria; phylum Bacteroidota; class Bacteroidia; order Sphingobacteriales; family Sphingobacteriaceae; genus Pedobacter. The sequence continues at coordinate 2,493 of JBBSRF010000075.1, read as the reverse complement.
AATTTTACTCTTATGGTAGTGATGGAGATGGGGAAGACAATGAGTTAAATATTAAAAATAATAAAAAGAGACGTGGTGCTTATGTAATGTGGTCGCCAGATTCTAAAAACTTTCTTTTAACTAGAAACGATACTAGAAAAGTTAAAGACTTATGGGTGATTAACAGTACAAGTCCTGGTCGCCCAACTTTAGAGACTTTTAAATATCAAATGCCAGGAGAAAAAGAATCTCCAATAAGTGAATTCGTATTATTCAATTTTGCGGCAAAATCTCAAAGAACTATTAATACGACAGCATTTAAAGATCAAACTATTTCTGCTTGGGGTAAAGAGTCATTGGTAAAAGACAGAGATAATGAATTTCGTCCTTCAATTTGGTTAGGTGACAATGAGAAAATTTATTTTTCACGTACCAGTAGAGATTTAAAAAGAGTAGATCTATGTACAATAAATATTCAAACTGGTGTTGTAACACAAATAATTGATGAACGTTTCAACACTTATATAGAAGTTCAACGTCCTGGATTAATTGCTGGTGGAAAAGAAATTATTCAATGGAGTGAACGTGATGGATGGGGTCATTTTTATTTATTTGACGCAAACGGCAAACTAAAAAATCAAATTACTTCTGGCTCATACCATACCGAAGGGATAGTAAACGTAGATGAAAAAAATCGTGTTCTTTATTTTACTGCAAATGGTAAAGAAAAGGGTGAAGATCCTTATTATATGCATTTGTACCGTATTAATTTTGATGGTACAGGAATGAGATTATTAAATTCTGGAGACTTTGATCATGCTGCAAGCATGAATGATGATGCAAGATTTGTAGTGAATAATTTTTCAAAAGTAAATTCAGTACCAAAATCTGTGTTGTTAGACAACATGGGTAATAAAGTAATGGATTTAGAAACTGCGGACTTATCTTTATTAATGGCAACTGGTTATAAGTTTCCAGAACCATTTAAAGTTAAAGCAGATGATGGAATTACAGATATTTACGGTGTGATGTATAAGCCATTTGATTTTGATCCAAAAAAGAAATACCCAATTATTGAATATGTTTATCCTGGTCCACAAACTGAAGCAGTGAATAAAGCATTTGGTAGAAGTATGGATAGAATGGATCGCTTGGCACAATTTGGTTATGTGGTAATTACAGTTGGTAATAGAGGTGGTCACCCTGCTCGTTCTAAATGGTATCACACTTTTGGTTACGGAAATTTACGTGATTATGGTTTAGCAGATAAAAAAGCTGCAATTGAGCAATTGGCAGATAGATATTCTTACATCGATGCAAGTAAAGTAGGTATAACAGGTCACTCTGGTGGTGGTTTCATGTCTACAGCTGCCATGTTAGTTTATCCAGATTTCTTTAAAGTTGCAGTATCTGAGTCAGGTAATCACGATAATAGTATTTATAACCGTTGGTGGAGTGAGAAACACCACGGCGTTAAAGAAATTATTTCTGTAAAGGGCGATACAACTTTTAAATATTCAATTGATAAGAATCCAGATTTAGCTAAAAATTTAAAAGGCCATTTGCTATTAATGCATGGTGATTTGGATAATAATGTTAGTCCTTCTAATTCTATTAGAGTTGCAGATGCTTTAGTTAAAGCAGGAAAAAGATTTGATTATATGATTGTACCTGGTCAGAGACATGGATTTGGTGATATGACAGAATATATGTTCTGGCGTTTAGCAGATTATTTTAATAATTATCTTTTAGGAGATTTTACAAAATCATCTGATGTAGACATTGTAGAAATGACAAGTCAAGTTCCACTTAAAAAATAAGCTATCAATTTATAATTTGATTAAACTGCCTCCAAAATATATAGCATATTTGGGGGCAGTTTTTATTTAAATCAAATTTCAAACTAAAAGCTATTTCAACTGCTTTAATAAATAAATTTTCGCAATAATTTTATCAAATGAATACTTCCACACCAAAGTTTTTAACTGAGAGCACTGTTTTTCCCATACTATTTGCACTCAGCTTTTCTCATTTATTAAATGACACTATTCAATCTCTAATACCTGCTATTTATCCTATAATAAAAGATAGTTATCATCTCAATTTTTCTCAGATTGGCTTAATCACCTTAACTTTTCAAATGGCTGCATCATTATTTCAGCCATTTGTAGGTTTATATACAGATAAAAAACCACAACCGTTTTCTTTGGCTATTGGGATGGGATTTACGTTAATAGGCTTAATTACGCTTTCTCAATCAACTAATTTTTATGCTATTTTATTAGCTGTCGCCCTAATAGGAACTGGTTCCTCTATTTTTCATCCAGAAGCTTCTAGGATGGCACATGCCGCATCTGGCGTGAAAAAGGGTTTAGCGCAATCTGTTTTTCAATTAGGTGGTAATTTAGGTAGTTCTTTAGGTCCGCTTTTAGCAGCTTGGATTATTGTACCATATGGACAATTTAGTGTGATTTGGTTTTCTTTAATTGCACTTTTAGCAATTTTAGTGCTTAG
>JBBSRF010000074.1:0-10671 GCA_038243335.1 Sphingobacteriales bacterium | reverse complement strand
ATTTTGTCTTTCCAAAATATTTTGCTTTTCGCTTTCTATGGTTAAATTTCTCACTAATTGATCTAAACCAATCTTGGTGCTGCATCTATTTATTAAAGCGAATAAGGAAGATTTTCCGAAAATATCCAAATCTGATAAATAAGGGTGATTTTCATCTTCAAATGTAGCACCATTGTTATAACCATTTGGCAATTCATTTAATAAATTTGCTTCATTCTGATAAACCCACAAAAGATTTCTTAAATAGATTTCATCTTTAATTAATATGTTTTGTTTTTTAACTACAAATATAAAAACAGCTATTGGCAACACCAAGCCTACACCATTAATAAGTACAACAGTTGGGTTTTGAAAACTTACAAATGCAATGAAAATAAGCACTTCAACAATTAAAAGTGCCACACGGAAAACAGAAAACTGTTCTACTTTAACTTTAACCTGAACTATTTTAGCTGTAATTTCTTTAATTAAAACTTCGTAATGGTTAAGTGTTTGTTGCTGGGTTTTTAACATTATATTTGATTTTTAATTGCATAAAGATATAAAATGCAGCACAAATTAGCTGATGAAGATTACTTTAATAGCCGTAGGCAAAACAGAAGACAAGTATTTAATTGAGGGTATAGACAAGTACTTCAATAGGTTAAAGCATTACATTAACTTTAGTGTTTTAATAATTCCTGACATAAAAAACACCAAAAACTTAACTGAAGCACAGCAAAAAAGTAAAGAAGCAGAATTAATTGCCAAACAAATTAATCCAACAGACGTTGTTATTCTACTAGATGAAAAGGGGAAAAAGTATAGTTCGATATCTTTTTCTGATTATTTGAATAAACAGATGATAGGAAGTGTACAGCAACTTGTTTTTATTATTGGTGGACCTTATGGTTTTGATGAAAGTATATATAAACGTGCTAACACAAGTATATCATTATCAGACATGACTTTCTCTCACCAAATGGTGAGACTGTTTTTTGTTGAACAACTATATAGAGCTTTCTCAATTTTAAAAAATGAGCCTTATCATCATGCTTAAATAATTTTTTCACTTCAGATTTGTGGAAAAAGCAATAATTTTTCATCTTTAAATTAAATCAAAAACTATGTTACCAAGCGATTATAAAAGAAAATATAGGTTTAAAACTGATACTTCCAAAGAAAAAAAGATTTTAAATATTGTAATTGTAATATCAATTTTATTTGTTGTGTTATGGTGGTTTATTAAAGGATAGGGAATAAAAAAACACCAGTTTTATTAAACTAGTGTCTTTAATATTTATTAAACGATTAAACGCCTTTTTTACTCGTCATGCTAGCTTTTTTAGCTGGCGCTGATGATTTTGCACTTGGAGCTTTAGCATTTGATGGTTTTGCTTTTGGCGTTACTGCTTTAGCTTTTAAATCATCTTTTGCGCCTTCTTCTTCAGTTCCTGGAGCGGCCTCTGTAAATAATGGCATGTCTTTAATTAAGTGATACCAATTTAAAATTTTCTTCATATCAGAAGTATAAACTTTCTCTTGATCATGACCAGGAGCAACTTCTAAAAAGAATTTTTTTAATTCATTCCCATCAACTTTAGCATCTGGAGCTGTCGCTTTTTTGGCATCAATATTACTTAACACATCAATTAATTTCAACTCTTGATCTTCACCATAGATAGTGATGTCTTCTAAAGAAGCTAATTTAGTATTTGAAAGACTTGCAATAATTTTTAATTTATGCTCATCTAAACTTTCTAAAACATAACCTGCTTTATTTTGACCAACAAGTTTAAACAAACCTGGTCTGCCAGAAACGGCTACAATTCCTCTTAAATTCATATATTTTTAGATATAGGATGTGGGATATGAGATATAAGATGAGCCTTTAAGGATCAAAAAATACTTCAATTCTCAGATCTGTTATTTATTAATCTTCTAAAACTTCAATTGATAAAATTTTATCACCTTGCTTAATGTCGTCAATTAAATCTACATTTTCAATTACTTTGCCAAAACAAGTATGGTTACGGTCTAAATGAGCTGTATTTGTTCTACTATGGCAGATAAAGAATTGTGATCCACCTGTGTTTCTACCAGCATGAGCCATAGATAAAACACCACGATCATGAAATTGGTTTTCACCAGTTAATTCACAATCAATTTTATACCCCGGACCACCAGTTCCTGGCATTCCAGTTGCTCCATCTTTTGAATTTGGGCAGCCAGTTTGTACCATAAAGTCAGAAATTACACGGTGAAAAGTAACACCATCATAATAGCCTTCGCTAGCTAATTTTTTAAAATTCGCAACTGCATTAGGAGCATCGTTTTCATAAAAGTCAACGGTCATGTTGCCTTTCTCGGTTTTTATTATCGCTTTACTCATAGTTATTTTTGTGAGCGCCAAATTTAGTAAATAGAAATGATTAGGCGCATTAATAGTTAATAAATACTAAAAAGAAATTTAATTCTATATCAAATAATGTATTTTAACGTTTTATGAGCACAATAATTATATATTAGTTTCTAAAAAATTTACATCTGCATAAGCTGTTTACTAATGATTATAAAAAAATACATTTTTTTATTGCTCCTAATCCAAATTTCTTATGCTGTAAAGGCTTCTTCAATATTGATTTATATGGACGAAAGTCAAAAAAATCACTTAAAGGCTTACGGAATTGCATATTGGAGTATTAAACAAGAGGGAGAGGTAGATTGGCTACTAAATTATAGAGGGGGAAGTTTTTTAATTAAATACATTAAAGCTGTAGAAGACGAATGCAAAGTAAGAGGTATTTCTTATGAGGTACTAGCCGATGGAAAAGTAAATGCAATTTTAAACGAGATAAATAAACCAGATATAAATATGGAAATGGTTAAACTCGAGAAAACACCTAAAATCGCAGTTTACTCACCTAAAAGCAAATTACCATGGGATGACGCTGTAACTTTAGCATTAACCTATGCAGAAATACCATACGATTTAATATATGATGATGAGGTGCTAAAAGATAAACTTAGCGCCTACGATTGGTTGCATTTACATCATGAAGACTTTACGGGTCAATATGGAAAGTTTTGGAGTGCGTTTAAAAATGCGACTTGGTATAGAGATGATGTAAAATTTCAGGAAGCTGCAGCAACAAGAAATGGTTTTAAAAAAGTAAGCCAAATGAAACTTGCGGTAGCAAAAAGAATTAAGGAGTTTTGTGCTGGTGGTGGATTTCTTTTTGCAATGTGCTCTGGTACAGACAGCTTCGATATTGCATTAGCAGCAGAAGGTGTGGATATTACCGAAAGTGTATTTGATGGAGATGGAGCTGACGCTAATGCACAGTTAAAAATAGATTTCGAAAAAACATTGGCGTTTAAGGATTTTAAAATAGATATTAATCCAGAAAGGTATGAGTTCTCTGACATTGACGTTACAGAGACTAGAAATTTTAATCAAAGCAATGACTACTTTACACTTTTTGATTTTTCAGCCAAATGGGATTTAGTACCAACAATGCTTATCCAAAACCATGAGAAGGTTATTAAGGGCTTTATGGGACAAACCACATCATTTAAAAAAAGCTTAATAAAACCTAGTGTTACGGTTTTAGGAGAAAACAAAGGTGGTGAAGAAGTACGTTATTTACATGGAGAAATCGGGAAAGGACAGTTTACATTTTATGGAGGTCACGATCCAGAAGATTACCAGCATCAAATAAGTGATCCTCCTACCGATTTAAGTTTATACCCAAATTCGCCAGGGTATAGATTAATTTTAAACAACGTTTTATTTCCAGCAGCTAAGAAAAAACCGCAAAAGACTTAATTGTCGGCTTAAACGAAAAATTAATTTATTGAAAATCAATATCTTAATTTGATTTTTGGTGTATCAAAATATTCTTTGGCATCTATTTTGTATTAGGTTATTGTGTTGCTAAATTTCAACACAAAATAATCTTAAAACACAAATTATGAAAAAGTTATTATTAAGTGGTGCAATTATTTTATTTGCATCAGCTACTTTTGCCCAAAACAAAATGTCAGGATCTGATTCTAGAATTGGGATTAAAGCTGGAGTAAATTTAGCGAGCGCTCACTACTCTGGAAAAGATGTGACTAATCTAAATGAATATACTAAAAACAATTTAGGTTACAATTTTACAGTTTATGGAGATTTTGGTGTGGGTAATAATTTTTTTATACAACCGGGTATTTCTCTTCAAAATAAGGGAACAAAATTAGAAGGTACATTCCCTTTAGGTTCGAGTTCTATTACAGGAACATCTACGGTTAACGTAATGGCAATAGAAGTGCCAATTAATGCAGTTTTAAGAATTCCTACTGGAAATGAGGGTGGGTTACAGATAAGTGCAGGTCCATATATTGGTTTCAACGTTAGCGGAAAAAGTAAAGTTAATGTAACCCAAGGGGCTGGTTCTGATTTGGGAACCCAAGAAAGCGACTTAAAATTTGGCAATAAGACTAGTGATAACCTAAGCAGTACTGATTTTGGTGCTAACTTTGGATTAGCTTATCGATTAAAAAGTGGAATTTTAATTGGCGGAAATTACGGATTAGGTTTAACTAACATTATCCCAAAGGATAGCCAAGCTAACAATGACAATAAAGCAACCAATAGAGTAATTTCATTTACAGTTGGCTATTCATTCTAATTAATCCTAAAACATATTTTATTAGAGGCTTCGATTAAAATCGGAGCCTTTTTTAATCATAAAAATTCCAAGTTACGCCAAATTTCAATAAACGATCTGGCATAGGATATCGATTAACAGTATAATAGCCCTTGCTGAATAAACCTTGGTTCGCATAATCATATTTTAAAAACAAATTAGCTCTTTTTAAGCCTGCCTTTATCCAAACATCTAGAACTGGTTTTGAGCTAAATTTCTCTGCAGTTGTTGTATTATAAAACTGACTAACCGCTGGCGAATAACCCGCAGCTGCGTAAGGCGTGTTGTACCTCACATCAAATCCTACTTGTGTTTTAAGCACTTTAAACAAAGTCCAGTTGGTGTAAACACTGTTAAAAGTGTAAATCTCTGGTGTTCTTAAAATACTTTGATTATCTGTTTTCTGGTAGACAACATATGAATCTAGATGTAAACCTCTAAAATTAAACCTTTTACCCAAACTAATTTTTAATAAATTAATATTACCTCCAAGTTGTGCTGGTGTTATGCTGTTCGAAGCCACTTGTTTAAAGTATAAGTAATCAGTAATTAAATAATAATTTGCAATAGCATCAAACTTTAAAACGTCATTGCTATAATTAAAAGATAAATTTGATGTTTTAGTTCGATCAAATTGTGTTCTAAAATCCCAATCAAAGTGATTACCTACGTATCTACTGTATATTTCTTCCGGAGATTTGTTTTGAATGTAAGCTCCTAAAATAATTCTACCAGCTTTGTTACTTAACAAAATATTACTTTTGGCTTCATAGAAAAAATCTCCTGCATTTCTTCCTTGAAATATCTGCTGCAAATCTAGATTAATATCTATGCGGTTACTGAAACGGTAGCCAGCTGAACCTAATAAAGTGATATTCTGAAAATTTGAGGTGTTTTTATAAAAATAACTAATGTCTTTAGAAATTCCATATTGCGCATACTGATAAAAATCATGACGAATACCCGCATTGATTTTTAATTCGTTTTTAATATTTGCATTTCCTTTCGCTCTTAAAAAGAAACTATAGATAAACTCATTTTGTATATGCTTTACATTTGTAGAATCATTAGTAAAAACAGAATCAATAGAATTTGGATTTAATGGGAGTACACCATATTGATCAATTTCATCTTTTTTAAAGGAATATTGGTTTTTAGTGTAAGTTAAGGTATGAGTAATTTTATTGGTGGGTAATATATTCTGCGAATTACTTGCACTCGTAGTATCTATTCTACCAACAAAATAACTTTGTTTTATAGAAATAGAATTTTTACGCCAAAGTTGTTTAGCGCTATTTAAACGAACAGCTTCTGCTAATTTATCTACCAATTGCCCATTATTAACTGTGTATATACTATCTTTTACTATCGATCCATTTTCTTGAGCTTTTAACGTGTTAAAAACCATATCATAAAAAAGATTGTATCTTTTGTTTTTTGATTCGTACCAAGTAAATATTGAAGCGTTTAAATCGTCACCTCTTTGGTGGCTGTAAAAACCATTCGCCCCAATTCTATTAAAGTTTGCTCCGAAGTTCCAATTCTTTTTAATGTTTTGAGTATGTATCAATTTTAAAACTTGTTCCTTTTCACCTGCGTTTACATAATAGAGACTTGAAAAAGGTGATCTTGCTCTATAAAACTTCACATCTTCATTATTGAGGGTATAGAAATCTAATGCATGGAAACCTGCATCAAAGCCAATCGATTTTGTCGGTTCAAATAATAAGGGCATAGCAGCTAAACCTAAAACACCAATACCAACGGTTGGTCTACGCGGTTGATTGAGTACACTAAAATTTTGTATACCAACTAAACTTGTATCTATAGCTAAAGTTTGTGTACTATCTTTAATTAATTTTAAAGTTGTATACCTAATAAACTTAGAAGTAAAAACAAGAGAATCCTTTTCTCCATCTAGTACACTTCTTAACGAATCTTCTATCTTTTTATTGGCACCAATTTTTGTTTTTAGATCTTGCGCAGAAGCAACAAAAAAACCAAAAGACAAACAACAGAAAAGAATAAGTTTAAAAATACTTCGCATTATAATTTAGAGATAAGCTCACTTAGAATTTTTGTCATTTGGGGTTCAGCTAACGCTGCTGTAGCTATAATTTCTTCTACACTCACTGGCTTTAAATCTTCTGGAAAACCTTCGTCTGTTAAAACAGAAATAGCAAAAACTGGCAAACTGATGTGATTAGCAACAATAACTTCTGGAACAGTACTCATACCAACAGCGTCGCCACCAATAATACGTAAATATTTATATTCTGCTTTAGTTTCTAAATTTGGTCCAGTTACCGAAATATATACACCTTGATGACAAGTAATATTTTCAGCTTCAGCAATTTTTAAACCTTCTGCAATTAAATTCTTTTGATACGGCTGGCTCATGTCTGGGAAACGGGGACCTTGATCTGAATCATTAATTCCTCTAAGTGGGCTCTCTGGCTGTAAATTAATATGATCATTGATAATCATTAAATCACCCTTTTTAAAAGCTGGATTTAAAGAGCCTGCGGCATTAGAAACAAATAGATTTTGTATACCTAAAGCTTTTAATACTCTTATTGGAAAGGTGATTTGTTGCATCGAATAACCTTCGTAAAAATGTAATCTACCTTGCATGGCCACTACTTTTTTACCTTTTAAAGTTCCAAAAATTAATTTACCAGAATGAAATTCTAAAGTCGAAATTGGAAAATTAGGTATTGCCGAGTACATCACGCTGTGTTCTACATTCATTTCATTTACTAAACCTCCTAAACCAGTGCCTAAAACAATACCTACTTCTGGTTTAAAATCTCCTATTTTTTTTTCAAGAAACTCAATTGATTCTCTTAGCGCTTGCGACATAATCTAATATATTTTTATCAAAGGTAAACTTATCTTTTGGTGCTAATTCTATTTCAATTGGCATAAAGAATATTGGCAAATTTAACAGTAAATCTTTTAAATTATTGCTTAATAAACGTTTACTATCTTTTTCTGTTGTAATAATAAGTTTTTTCTTAGCAGGATGATTGTTAAACGCTTTAATTAAGCCATTAATATTTTCTCTACTAAAATTATGATGATCTGGATAGTCAAAACTCTTAATTTCTGATGAATATTGTGATAAATAATCAGCCAATGGTTTAGGATTAGCAATTCCAGTTAATAAAAAAACAGCTTCACCTTTAATCTCAGTTTTAACTTCATTAGTAATTAAATGCAACAATTCACCATATTTAATGCCAGAGAATGATACTCGCTGATCTATCCTTGTATCAATTTTTCTTCTAACTTCAATTTGGTCCAACCTATTTAATGGCAAAGGGGTTTTAGTAATTAATACAGCACTAGCTCTATTATAATTATAAAAACTTTCCCTTAAATTTCCTGCAGGCAATAAGAACTGCCAATGTTTTAATTTTTCATATTCGAACAATAAAATACTAAAACCCGGCTTAACTGCTCTATGTTGGTAAGCATCATCTAATAAAATGATATCATGATTAGCTTTTAACTGATTAATTCCATTTATCCTATCTTCACAAACTGCTACAGTTATATTTCGAAACTTTTGATAATACTGCATCGGTTCATCTCCAATAGTTTCAGCCGTAGCCATATCATCAGCGAGGATAAAACCTTTCGTTTTACGCCCATAACCTCTACTTAAAATTGCTACACTATTTCCTTCTAGCAATTTAACCAAATATTCTGTCAATGGTGTTTTACCAGAACCACCAACCACTAAATTTCCAACACTAATCACTGGCAAATCAAATGATGTAGATTTAAAAACACCCCAATCATATAATTTATTCCTGATCAGGGTAATTAAACCATACACAATAGAGAATGGAAATAATAATAGCCGTAAATATTTAATCATATTAATCCTCAAAAATAAGTATAATTTTAAGAATCAGCACCAACACTTTAATACCTATTTTACGTAGAATTTGAGTCTCATTTTAATTAAAATAATTATTTCAATTACCAAAATATAGCTTCTTAATAAAAGTTAATCGGAAATTTTATTATCATTGACCTTTAAAGAAATTATAAATGCAGAAAAATAAGCGATTAAAAGTTGGTCAAGGTATTATTAGCGGTTACATTTCAATTTTTCTAGCGGTTTTAGTATTGCTTAGCGTGTTTTGTTTTATGTATCCCAAACAATTAACTACACCAGAGTTTAGAGAAGTTTACACCAAAAGCGCTGCAGAGGCCTTGATGATTTTTGGAGTAATTTCATCTTTCTTTTTTGCACTCTTAAGTTTACTACTCAGCAAAAAGATCAAATTAGCACTTATCGGATCTAGTATTACAGGTTTAGCAATTATATTGGGGGCCTTAACTTTAAAAGGGAGTGATGTTGCTGAAAGTAATTGGCATTTTGGTTTAGATTGGATGATATTAGACCTTTTATTAATGGTTGCTATTTTTGTACCCATAGAATTGTTTTTTCCAAGAAATAAATCGCAAACTAAATTTCATGAAGAGTGGAGAACAGACTTAACCTACTTTGTAATTAGCCACTTATTTATTCAGTTTTTTGGTATTGTAACCCAAAAACCTGCTGTGCTATTTTTTGGATGGTTAGGTTTAGAGCAATTGCACGTTTGGGTACAAGATTTGCCATTTATATTTGCTTTATTTCTTGCTTTCTTCACTACAGATTTATTTCAATATTGGGCGCATCGTTTCTTTCATACTAGAGTTTTTTTGTGGCGTTTTCACTCAATTCATCATTCTACACAAAATATGGACTGGTTAGCAGGAAGCAGAACTCATTTTATGGATATATTTTTTACAAGAGCAATGACATTTGTTCCCTTATATATTTTAGGCTTTTCATCAACTGTATTTAATGTTTATATTATTTTTATTGCGATACATGCTGTTTTGATACATGCCAATACAAGAGTTAATTTTGGACTATTAAAATATATTTTTACTACCCCACAATATCATCATTGGCACCATTGCGAAGACCCAAAATATTATGGTCATAACTTTGCTTCTATATTTCCATTTATTGATAAAATTTTTGGAACTTATTATTTGCCAGGTAAAAAATGGCCAGCTGGAACTGGGGTACACGAAGCTGCGTACCCAAAAGGATTTATCAAACAATCGATTTATCCATTTACCAAAAGTCCGTTTGATAACGATTTGAACATGGAAGAGAGAAGTGATCGGTAATTAATACTTAAAATAATTTAAACTTGTTAAACACAAGGTCTTAAAATAAAAATTTTATCTTTGTACAAACAATAATTTATTTTATGCTTAAAGGATTTTTTAACGTACCAGCTCCTGTTAACGAGACCATTTTAGGTTACGCACCAGGTAGTAAAGAACGCGAATTACTAAAAGAAGCATTGGCAGAGAGTCGCTCAGAAGTGATTGAAATACCAATGTATATCAATGGAAAAGAAGTTCATACTGAACAAAAAGGTAGAATTACTCCTCCACATGATCATCAACATTTATTGGCAAACTTCAGTAAAGGAGACAAAAGCCATGTGAAACAGGCAATTGATGCTGCTTTGGCTGCTAAGGCCGATTGGGAAAATTTAGCTTGGGAACAAAGAGCTGCAATTTTTTTAAAAGCTGCAGACTTAATTGCTGGCCCTTATCGTTATAAATTAAATGCTGCAACTATGTTGGGGCAAAGTAAAAATGCTTATCAAGCAGAAATAGATGCAGCTTGCGAATTGATTGACTTTTTACGTTTTAACGTAGATTATATGTCTCAAATCTACAAACAACAACCTCCAGTTTCACCTCGTGGTAGTTGGAATAGATTAGAGCAACGTCCGTTAGAAGGTTTTGTATTTGCTTTAACTCCTTTCAATTTTACTGCAATTGCTGGTAACTTACCAACTTCTGCCGCTATGATGGGTAATGTTGTAGTTTGGAAACCTGCAAATACGCAGATTTTTGCCGCTAATGTGCTAATGCAAATTTTCCGCGAAGCGGGATTACCTGATGGTGT
>JBBSRF010000073.1:0-10710 GCA_038243335.1 Sphingobacteriales bacterium | reverse complement strand
TATAACAGTAAGTATATTCTCTTTAATTGCCTCTTCTTTGGCAGCAAATTTGAGCGTTAAGAAGATAGATAATTTAAATCAAGACCTATAATGCATAATAATAATAAACTATCTTTAATTGTAACTCTATTTTCCATCGTTTTAATAGCATGTAACAGTGCTGATAATTCAAAAAATAATAAGGACAACAAGGTTATCATTGCTAAAGGCTTATACAGCTTTGGTCCTGAGGTAAAATCTTTTACTGATTGTGAAGAGGGTAGAGAATTTTGGGTAGCAGATAGTGCTAAAACATTAGAGTTAGCATACAATAACTTGGGTTTTGAAAAGCCTTATACACCTGTTTATGTTGAAGTGGAGTGCCGAATTGTAAAGTCAGATACTACTACAGTTACGGGTAATTATGATTCCACGATGGTGGTAACTAGATTGCTTAAAATAAGCAAACAAATACCAGAAGGGCCTTGTTCTCAGTAAATTAAATATATAATATATTATCCAACGTATAATTTTGCTATAAAAGGAGGGATTATTCTATTCTTTAATGCGATCTCAAATAAAGTGTCAATCGCTTTTTTACCCTCTTCTCCCAAATCTATTGAATATTGATTTACATATAGCTCAATGTGTTTATACATTACTGCCTCATCCATTTCTTGCGCATGTTGGCGGATAAATGCTAAGCAAGATTTAGGATTTGCAAATGCATACTCCACAGATTTTCTCAATACTCGATTAATTTTATGCTGAATTTCTAAAGGTAAATTTCTATTCACCACAATTCCACCTAGTGGGATGGCGCAATTTGTCAAATGCTCCCAATAATTACCCAAATCAATAATTTGGACTAAACCTTTATCTTGATAAGTAAATCTATTTTCGTGAATAATTAAACCTAAGTCAATCTCTTCATTTAACAATGCACCTTCAATTTCAGAAAATACCAGCTCTTTTTTTTCCCGCAATTGCGGATAAGCAATACCTAATAAGAAGTTTGCTGTTGTGTATTTACCCGGTATACCAACTTTAAGTTGACAGTTCTCAGTTTTCAGCTGCGATTTAACTTTCTCTACATTTTCTTTTTTACAAATCAACAACGGACCAACCCCAAATCCTAAAGCACTTCCTGCATTTAATAGTGCATATTGATTTACAACATAAGCCAATGCATGAAAACTCAACTTAGTTATGTCTAATTCTCCTCGCATTGCCTTTTGATTTAAGGTCTCTACATCATCAAAAAATACATCAAATGTTAAACCTTCAGTATCAATTTTGTCATGAATTAACGCATCAAATATAAAAGTATCATTTGGACAGGGAGAAAAACCAAGTGTAAGTTTCATAAAGTAAAATTAAGGCTTTAGAATAGACAAGCCATAAATTCATATATTATTTTACATTAATAAGTTTAAAAGAAAAATTTGTTACTGCCTGTTTTCAATAAAATTGATAACCCAGCAGTTCAAATTGATAATTGCTAAACTAATTTGCCAATTTTCTTTATTTCTAGGCTCTACATAATTAGAAATCGCACGTACTTGTAAGCAAGGAGAATTGTACATTCGACAAGCATAAAATACAGCAGCGCCTTCCATACTTTCTGTTTTAGGTTTTAATCTTTTTAAAATTGCTGCAATACTTATTTCATTGCCGTGAACTTTATTAACCGTTATTCCTTTAACTTTAGGTAATTCATTAAAGTTATAGCTGGTATGATATGTGTTTTCGCCCATCCCCAATTGATCAATAGTTAAAAAGCTCTCCTTATCTTCAGCGCCTAATTCTGCAAAAGTATCAGTTTCAATGTTTACTAAACTTCCAAGCGGAATACTTCGATCAAAACTTCCGGCAATACCCACATTAAGCACTAAATTGTAATTATTGTTAAGGCATTTTCCCAATGCAAAAGCAGTCGCGGTCATTCCAACTCCAGTAATTAGGATGTCAAATTTTGGATGTGCTATAAAATTTTCACCTTTTAGCTTATAGTGTTCAAATACTTTATATAGTTCTGCTTTAGTGGCAGCAACAAGCAATAATTTCATGCTTTAAAATTAAAGATTAAGATTGATAAATTAATATTTTTAACTTAAGCACTCTGCTTTGGTGTTTTAGCTTAATCCTTTATCTGTATATTTGTTTTTTATTTAAGGAATAATGATTTATATTACAAGAAAAGAAAACTTTAATGCTGCGCATAAATTATCTAGAGAAGATTGGAGTTTAGAAAAAAATGCAGCAGTTTTTGGTAAATGTGCTAATCCAAATTGGCATGGTCATAATTATCAACTATTTGTTACTGTTAAAGGAGAAGTTAATCCAGAGACAGGTTTTTTAGTAGATTTGAAATGGTTGAAAAAAGTAATTAATACTAATGTAATTGATAAACTTGATCATCAAAATCTAAATTTGGATGTTGATTTTATGAAAGGTAAATTAGCATCTACTGAGAACTTAGCAATTGCAATTTGGGATATTCTTAATCCATTAATAGTAGAAGAAGGTGTGCAATTACATTCGGTAAAAGTTTACGAAACTGAAAATAATTTTGTAGAATACCTCGGTTAATAAAATCACACATGGAAAGTAATAAATATAATCACGACGATGAATCTTTAGGTTATCAGAAAATCGATAGTTACGATGAAGAAAAGGTGAATGCTGTTGCTACGCACTATAAAGATATTTTAGCACAGCTTGGTGAAGATCCAGAGCGTGAAGGTTTAATAAAAACACCAGAGCGTGTTGCAAAAGCATTACAATATTTAACACATGGCTACGATGTTGATCCAGCGGCAATATTAACATCTGCAATGTTCAAAGAAGATTATAGTCAAATGGTTGTGGTAAAAGATATTGAGATCTTTTCTATGTGCGAACACCATATGCTACCTTTTTTTGGCAAAGTTCACATCGCGTATATTCCTAAAGGCTACATAGTTGGGTTAAGCAAACTTCCAAGAGTTGTTGATGCTTTTGCACGTAGGTTACAAGTGCAGGAGCGCTTAACTAATCAAATAAGAGATTGTATACAAGATACACTACATCCTGCAGGCGTTGCCGTTGTAATGGAATGTAAGCATTTATGTATGGCTATGCGTGGTGTGCAAAAACAAAATTCGGTTACAACGACTTCAGCATTTACGGGAGAGTTTTTAACTAATGATAAAACAAGAGCAGAGTTTTTGAGGTTAATCACCGCAAACTTACATTAGTGGTAAAATCTTAATGTAAATTTGAATAATTAATAAAATTTTAATATAACATAGATTTATGCTGTTGATATTTTCACCAAATTCCAATTCGCACATCTCAAATCTAATAGAATGAAAGCATATATTTTTCCGGGGCAGGGCGCCCAATTTGTAGGTATGGGTAAAGACCTATATGAAAATTCATTGGCTAAAGAATTATTTGAAAAAGCGAATGAAATTATAGGTTTCAGAATTAGTGACATTATGTTTGGCGGAACAGATGAAGAATTAAAACAAACTAATGTAACACAACCAGCAATTTTCTTATACTCTGTTATTTTGGCTAAAGTTTTAGGCGATGATTTTAAACCAGAAATGGTTGCAGGTCATTCCTTAGGCGAGTTTTCGGCACTGGTAGCTGCAAACGCATTATCTTTTGAAGATGGTTTAAGATTAGTAATAGCTCGTGCTAATGCAATGCAAAAAGCGTGTGAATTACAACCCTCAACAATGGCTGCAATTTTAGGCCTAGCAGACGAAGTTGTAGAAGATGTTTGCGAAGGTATTAATGCAGTGGTAGTTCCTGCTAATTACAACTGTCCTGGTCAATTAGTTATTTCTGGTAGCATTGAAGGTATTGATGAAGCATGTGAAAAATTAACAGCTGCTGGCGCAAAACGTGCTTTGAAATTAAATGTTGGTGGTGCTTTTCACTCACCATTAATGGAGCCAGCAAAAGTGGAGTTACAAGCTGCTATTGAAGCAACTTTAATTTCTTCGCCACTTTGTCCAATATATCAGAATGTAAATGCAAAACCAACTACAGATCCAATAACAATTAAGGCAAATTTAATTGCTCAACTTACTGGAGCTGTCAAATGGACACAAACTGCAACCAACATGATTGAAGATGGTGGTACAGAATTTGTAGAAGTTGGTCCGGGTAACGTATTACAGGGTTTAGTTAAAAAAGTGAGTAGAGAAGTGCAAACAAGTAGCGCAACTTTAGTATAGCTGTAAATTTGTACTCTTTTAAAATAACTATAATGTGAGTATAGGAGGTAAAATTAGGTTTCTTTTATTGCTTTTAGGCATTAGTTGTATTGCTACCGCATTGTCTTTAAACAACTCGATAACTTCTAAAGACCTCCTGTTACATGAAGCTAAAGAGTTACAGCAAAATCTAAATATTAGAGAAAGAATAGTTCAGGATTTGTTAGCA
This sequence comes from Sphingobacteriales bacterium, assembly GCA_038243335.1. Classification (GTDB taxonomy): domain Bacteria; phylum Bacteroidota; class Bacteroidia; order Sphingobacteriales; family Sphingobacteriaceae; genus Pedobacter. The sequence goes on along the minus strand of JBBSRF010000073.1, from coordinate 6,291 downwards.
AATCCAAATAAAATAGCCAATTTAAAATCACTCTATAAAAATGAAAAATTAGCTTTAGCCTTTATAAACGATTATAGAGATAAAGCAATAAATGTTCTTGTTTATAGAAATAATGCACTTCAGTATTGGAGTACCTCTAAAGTCTCTCTTCCTAATTTGGGATTATACAAAGAAGGCACATCATTCGTTCAACTTTCTAATGGATATTATGAATTAATAAAAAAGAAAATCAATTCTTACACCATTGTTTTATTAATTAGTGTCAAATCACAATTTAATATTCAAAACCAGTATTTAAAAGGTGGAATTTCTCCAGAGTTATTGAATAGAAATAGTCTAGATTTAGCAGGATTTACAGACAAAAAAAGCACAGAAATTTTTAGTCTTCAAAAGGAATATTTATTTTCAGTTAAGCTAAGTAACGAATATTCGAAGAATGTATATGCAACCATACAAATATGGCTTTGGATTGTTGGTTTATTTAGCATTTGTTTGTTTATCAATTCATTCAGTTCTTGGCTAGTTAAAAAAGAATTTCTACTAACAGGAACTTTTGTAATCAGTCTATTCTTTGTTGCTTTTAGGTTGTCAGATTTAAAGTATTTTTGGTTTAATCACCAATTTAATTTAGATATTTTTAGTCCTACAATTTATGCACAGAGTGATCTCCTACCTTCTTTAGGAGATTTATTATTGAATGTTATCGCATTAACATGGGTTGTTTTATTTATCTATAAGCATAGATTAAAATATAAATTGCCTAAATGGGCCGTTAAAAGCATGTTTGTTAGTATTGTTTTTCATGTACTTGCAATCCTATTGCTTTCTTATTTTGGTTATTTATTTAACAGTACGTTTTCTGGATTAATTTATAATTCAAAAATTAATTTCAATATTACCAATATCATTAATTTAGGATGGATAAGTTGGGTAAGTATCTTTATACTTTGTTTGGTTTGGTTCAACCTTTATTTATTAGCCAATAGCTTAATAGAAATAAGCAAACAGTTTATCGCAAGCAATAAAAGTAAACTGATTATATTCCTTACCATGTTATTGGGTTATACTGGTTTTAAATTATTAGACATTGATGAGTATGATGTCTTTTATTTAGTTTATGCTCTGCTAATTTTCATCATAGGTTTTAATAATTATATTCAAAACAATAAACTTTCTATCAAAATTTTTGCTGCATTATTTTTTTGTATGGGCTTTCTTACGTCTATTAAATACTTAAGATTTAATGATTTAAAAGAACATGAGAATAGAAGGGCAATTGCCGAAAAATTGATGATTTCTGATGATCCTAAGGTTGTTAATGCCATAGAGAATTTTGAAAATGCAATAGCTAACGATTCGATTATTATAGCTTTTTTTAAAAACTCAAAACTTAAAGAGCCTTTTAAACTTGATAGCTATATTGGTAAGAAATATGTAGATGGTTACTTATCTCGATTTGAATTTAGGACTTATGAATTTAATTTAATTAACAATTCATTAAAAGGTGATTCTGCATTATTACTGGCAAAATATAAAGATCTAGTTAAATACGGATCCGTTAAAACGCAGAATTCTAATTCTTTCTATAGGATTAATGATACTTTCGGTACTCAAAATTATTTTGGTATTGTTCCAATTATTGATAATGGGATAGCGTTGGGAACACTTGTTGTAGAATTGATTTCACAACCATATGATTATAACAATCGTTTTCCAGAATTATTAATTGATGGTAATGTGAAAAGAGATGAAGATTTTAGCGCTTACTCTTTTGCATTTTACAAAGATAATCAGCTTTATGCTCAATCTGGAAAATATACTTACAGCATGATCAATCATCATTTTAAAGGTGTGCTAGATAAGGTAGAATTTGTAAATGAAATTAATGACAAAGAGATAGAAGGTAGTTTAATAAATAGACCGAGATATAGTCATGCGGTTTACAAAGCAGATCAAACTAAACTCATTATAATTAGTAAAGAAAAGGTTTCTTATGTAGTAAGGTTGGCTACATTATCATTTTTCTTTCTAGTATTTCTATTGTTTAGCATTTTAATGTATCTGTTTGTATGGTTAATTGGTAACTCTGATAACAATAGAGCAGATTGGTTTAATATTAATCGTTATTTAATGATTAATGCTAACAAAATTCTTTATAAAACAAGAATACAAATATCAATTGTTTTATCTGTTGTAGCAACGCTATTGATAGTGGGTTGGACAACCTTCTATTATATCAAAAATGAATATTTAGAACAACAGAATGAGGCAATGCGAGAAAAAATAAGAAAAGTACAACTCGCTTATGAAAGACAAATTTTAAATACAGGTAAAATTGCTATCGGAGAAGATGCAGAGTTTCAATTTAATCAGTTTGCAGAAGTAAATTCTTCATTTTTGAACCTCTATAATATTAAAGGAGACTTGGTTTTAACATCCTTAAGAAGAATGTACGACTACGGAGTGCTGGGAAAGAAAATGCCGCCGAAAGCATTTATCTATTTAAGTTTAATGCAAAAATCAGAGTTTATAAACCCTGCTGAAAAGATTGGCAGTTTTCAATATGCGGCGGCTTATGCGCCGATTAGAGATGCGCAAAATAAAACTATAGCCTATATTGGGCTCCCATATTATGCTAATGAAGCGGACTATCAAGCTAAAATAGGTTTATTTATAAACACACTAATTAATATATATGCATTAGTATTTGTATTAATTGGTGTGTTGGCTGTGTTTTTAGCCAATCAAATTACGAACCCTTTAACATTTATACAAGAAAATATTAAAAGGACTAAACTAGGTCAAAAAAACCAACCAATTATTTGGCATAGGCAAGATGAGATTGGTTCTCTTATTAAAGAATACAATAAAATGATAGCTGCCTTGGAGCTTAGTGCAACTAAATTAGCAAGGTCTGAAAGAGAGAGTGCTTGGCGAGAGATGGCAAAACAAGTGGCGCACGAAATTAAAAACCCACTTACACCATTAAAACTGGGGGTACAATTATTAGAAAAATCATGGAAAGAGAATGATCCTAACTTCGAAAAGAAGTTTGAAAGTTTTAATCGCTCTTTCATAGAGCAAATTGATAGCTTAGCCACTATTGCATCAGAATTCTCAAATTTTGCAAAAATGCCAGATACCAAATTAGAAAATCTAGAACTTTTGCCAATAATAGAGCAAGCGATCTCTATATTTAATGCTGTAGATCATGTTGAGATAGTATTGTTAAACAAAACCAACCGTAATATTGTAATTATGGGAGATAAAGATCAAATATTAAGAACTTTTAATAATCTCTTAAAAAATGCGATTGAAGCAAGTGAAAATAATGATAGATGTGTGATTAAGATTAGTATGAGCAATGATAAAGTTGATGCTTATATTGATGTAGAGGATAATGGTAAAGGTATAGACGAGTCACTACATAAAAATATATTTGTTCCTAATTTTACCACCAAATCATCTGGTACAGGATTAGGACTTGCATTTGTAAAACAAGCCGTAGAAAATGCAGGCGGTACAGTTAAGTTTTCTTCAACTCTTAATAAAGGAACCGTATTTAATTTGACCTTTCCAATAGTTGGGGTTATAACTATCTAAGTGTAATCTGGCTTTTACCCATTACAAAACCATCTGTATACAAAATAATACTATAGATTCCTTTTGAAAATGTTTTAGGATTTAACCAATCAATATTATAGCTAGCATTATCTCCAATGTAATTAAATTGCATCTTACTGCTAAACTGCATTCTTTGCCCGTTTGCTTCAAATATATCTTCTTGGTTGGTGATAATTAAATTGCCAGCTGGATCAAATACTCTTAGGTAGACATTATGATATCCTTTTTCTGCAAGTGTATTTGAGAAGATTGAGAAATTAATAATTAATTTTTCTGCGGTACTTGCTCTAGTTACTAAAGTGTTTTTGGTGCTACTTTTAACTTTAAAGGCATTAACTGTAATGTTTGATGATTTTAAAGCAGCACCCAACTTTACTTTTTCATTTAAACCTTCATTTTCTTTCTCTAAATTATCTGCTTTCAAACTGTAATTATCCGCAGTAGTTTTTAAACTATCTCGCTCAACCTTTAAATAAGAATTTTCTTTCTCTAAACGTGTTACTTGATCATTATAATTGTTCACGAACTGTCTTAGCTCTTTTATTTCTTTTTGTGCATTATCTAAATCCCTTTGTGTAAGGGTACCTTTTTGTAGAGCTACTTTTAAATCTTCAATTTTTTTTCTTGCAATTATTTGCTCTTCTTCAAGCTTTTCGTTCAGGTTTAAATTTAGTGAGTTTACTTTATCAAGTTCTACTTCAATTTTTTCCACTTCTAATTTTAGTCTATCTTTTTCGGTACTTACTGTTACAAAACGGCTAGTTTCATGTTTATCTTGAAAATATAAATAACCATTTATACCTAATAGTGCGGCAATAACTATAATTAAAAAGTATACTTTATTTCTATCAACTTTATTTACGGAATCTTGCTCTTGCATGTGAATGTTTTCTTATCGATGTCTGCTATTCAGCATCAATAAATTTACAATTATAATATGTCTAATGGTTCATTTGGGAGGGCTAACTTAATATAAAAATCTGATATGTCTAAAAAATGTAGCACTTTTGTATCACATTTTGCTTATATTATCGTTAAGACAATAACGTTTAAGAAAACTTATTGTTATTTTAATAATTGTTTATTTTTATATAAAATCCTCCCTACTAACAATATAATGGTTAAAAATATTACTTACCTAATTCTGTTTTTACTTAGTTTTACTTTATGCTCTTTTGCTCAAAATAATATTAAAATAGATCCAAAACGCGAATTTAGAGGGGTTTGGGTTGCTTCAGTTGCAAATATTGATTGGCCTTCAAAACGTAACTTATCTGCTGATCAACAAAAACAAGAGTTTATAGGGATATTAGAGCAACATAAGCAAAGTGGAATGAACGCAATAATGTTGCAAATTAGACCAACAGCAGATGCTCTTTACGCAAAATCTAGAGAGCTTTGGAGCCATTGGCTAATGGGAGAGCAAGGTTTAGCCCCAGCGGATGGATATGATCCATTAGCGTTTGCCATAAAAGAGGCGCATTCTAGAGGAATGGAATTACATGCTTGGTTTAATCCTTACAGAGCAACAATGTCAGCAAATCAAATTACTAGTCCCGATCATATTACTAAAAAACAACCAGAGCTATTTTATACCTACGGAGGTCAGAAGTTATTTGATCCAGGATTACCTGAAGTAAGAAGTTATATTGTACAAGTTATCTTAGATGTAGTTAAAGGATATGATATTGACGGTGTACATTTTGATGATTATTTCTATCCTTATCGCATTGCAGGTCAAACTATAAATGACAGTGCCACTTTTGCTAAGTATCCGAACGGGTTTACCAAAATCGATGATTGGCGTAGAAATAATGTAGATCTGCTAGTTAAAATGGTAAATGATAGTGTGCATCATTACAAAAAATATGTAAAGTTTGGTGTAAGCCCATTTGGTATATGGAGAAATTTAAAAGAAGATACTTTAGGTTCTAAAACGAATGGCTTATCAAATTATGGTGAACTCTATGCAGATTCTAGAAAATGGATTAAAGAAGGATGGGTAGACTACATTAATCCCCAGATTTACTTTACATTTAAAAGAGCAGCAGCACCATTTGGGACTTTGTTAGAATGGTGGGCTAATAACGCTTTTGGAAGACATTTATATATTGGTCAGGCAGCATATTTAGTTAAAGTGCCCACAAAAGTCGATGCTTCTTGGATGAATTTAACAGAAATTCCTACTCAAATTAGAGCTATTAGAGCAAATAATAGGGCACAAGGAAGTGTTTTTTTTAGTTCTAAATCACTCTCTACAAATGCTAAATCATTAACAGATTCATTGAGAAACGATTTGTATAAAAATCCAGCTTTGCCACCGCAAATGCCATGGTTAGATAATATAGAACCAAATCCACCACAGCACTTTACTGCTGAAGCGATGAATGATGGCGTACATATGAATTGGGTCAAACCACTAAAAGCTCAAGATGGAGAAACTGCTTCTGGTTATGTGATTTATCGTTTTGAAGAAGGTGAAAAAGTAAATATTCTTGATTCTAAAAATATATTGAATATCAGTTTTGAAGAGTTTACTTTTTACTTGGATACAAACGTAGAGAAAGGTAAAAGATATAACTATATAATTACTGCGCTAGATAGATTGAAAAATGAAAGTGAACCAAGCGGACCAATCGGTGTGTTAACTAAATAATATAAAAAAAG
>JBBSRF010000072.1:0-10719 GCA_038243335.1 Sphingobacteriales bacterium | reverse complement strand
TATTTTGATCATCTTTCTTTGTTCCGATATTATACAATACAAAGGCCATAAATAGGAAGAAAAGCACACCTAAAATTTGATAACCACCATCTCCAAACCATTTGGTAAAAATCGGCTCTATATTTACATTATTTAAATTATCTCTTACAGACGGAATTACCATTAAAATAGCCACAATAACCCCCGCGATTGCACCACCCGCAACTAAGCCAGTTGCAAATAAATTTCCTGGCGCAATTTCTTCTTCTTCAGCAGATTTGGATTTTTGTTTTTCTCTCCAATTGAGTAAGCCTTTAATTGCACCACCAGCAAAAATTGGTAATGTGGTGGATAATGGCAAGTAAGCTCCTACAGCAAATGACAGAGAATTAATTCCACATAACTCAATGGTAATTGAAATAAATACACCAACTAAAACATATTGCCAATCTAAATTGAAAGAAAGCATTCCCTTAATTAATGTTGCCATTAAAGTAGCTTGTGGAGCTGCATAGGTTTCGGTTCCTATAGCATGATGAATCCCTTGTTTCAACATTTCTGCCGTAGGGGTATCTAAAATCCTTACGGTTAAACCAATAACGATAGAGGATACAATTGCACCTATAAATAAAGCGATTTGCTGATACTTTGGCGTTGCGCCAATCAAATAACCGGTTTTTAAATCCTGTGAGGTTGCGCCTGCGTTTGCAGCTGCGATACAAATCATTCCGCCGACTACTAAAGCCATTGGTTCATAAATTTTACCTGTCCACCCAACAGCAATAAAAATTAAACAGGTACCCATAATAGTGGCAATGGTCATTCCCGATATGGGATTATTACTAGAACCGATTAAACCTACAATCCGACTAGAAACAGTTACGAAGAATGCGCCAAATACAATTACCAAGACACCAATTAGTAATTTATTTAAAATACTATCACCAGGTATTTGAGGTAGCAAAGCCATTAATAGTACTAGAACTAAACTTCCAATACCAACTAATTTAATAGATAAATCTCTATCTGTACGTTTAATTTCGCCATTTGCCTTACCGTTTTTTACTGAAGTGATACTTTCTTTAAAAGAAGAAACAATAGTTGGAATAGTTTTTAATAAGGTAATAAAACCACCAGCCGCTACAGCGCCAGCACCAATTTGTTTAACGAAGGCTTGGTAAATTGCTCTAGGGTAATCTGCAAAAGTTGCGATAATTGGATCCCAATTTCCTGAGCCACCTGGTTTTGTTATATCTGCCAATAAACCCAATTTAACCAATTGTTTAGCGGCTATCATTGGATCTATTACTGTAGCTAACAATGGGATTAATGCAAGCCATGCCAATACACCACCAGCTACTAATATTCCTGAAATTTTAGGACCAATGATATAACCCACACCTAAATATTCTGGGGTAATTTCGCCACTAATTTGTGCTGAGGGTAAAAATTTATTCGCTTGTTTTGTTGCCCAAGTTGGTGCTTCTGCTATTACATGAAATACTTTTTGAAGCATGGCATAAACCAAAGAAAAACCTAATCCCCAAAAAGCAGTACGAGCAAAATTGCCCCCTTTTTCTCCAGCTTGTAAAACAGCTGCACATGCTGTACCTTCAGGATAAGGCAAATTCTCGTGCTCTTTTACAATTAATGATCTTCGCAAAGGAATCATCATTAGTGTGCCTAATATACCTCCTAAAATAGCCAATATAAGAATGGTCATATAACTAAAGAAAGCTTCTCCACTACTTTTTCCGCCAATATCTGTACTTAAGAACAGAAATCCTGGTAAAGTGAATACTACACCAGCAGCAATAGATTCGCCAGCTGAACCTGTGGTTTGAATGATATTATTTTCTAATATGGTTGTTTTAAAGAATTTCTTACCTAAAGTAATTGCTAAAACTGCAATTGGGATTGATGCAGAAACTGTTAAACCGGCTTTTAATGCCAAATAAACTGTTGCTGCTCCAAAAATAATTCCAGCCATACAGCCTAATAAAATTGATTTAATGGTAAACTCAGCGACATTACTTTCTGCGGGAATAAAGGGCTTGAAGTCTTCTTTGCTCATTTGAAATGGTTTATAAAATAAAGTTAGTTTAAATTTTAATAAAATTTCATCATTTCGACGATAGGAGAAATCGCTTATATTTTCAAATAAGTTATTTCATCTATAAAGAAGTTTGTCGAGAAGTTACATATATTCTCGTTCCTCAATCGATAAGACGAAAATTTTAGGATATTTGTATATATGAAGAATAAAGCAATATTTTTAGATAGAGACGGGGTTTTAAACCACGAAATCTATGATTATATATGTAGAAAAGAAGATTTTGAAGTGTTGGACTATCAAATTGCACCACTAAAGCAATTTTTTGAGGAAGGTTAATTGTTAATCATTATCACTAACCAAGGCGGTATTGCTTTAAAAAGATATAGTGAAGAAGATTTAGCAGAGATACACCAGGTTTTATTTGATACTTACAAAAAACAAGGTGTAGAATTTACGGCTGCTTATCACTGTCCACACCACCCAACCGTTAATGAGCCGTGTGCTTGCAGAAAGCCTGCTTCTGGAATGTTATTGGAAGCTATAGCAAAATATAATATTGATCCAGCTTTATCTGTAATGATTGGCGATAAACCACGTGATGTAGAAGCTGCAAATGGAGCAGGAGTGAAGGGGATATTAATTGAACCTGATGAGCAAATTGATTATGATGTAGTGAAAGCTGTATTGGAGAGTTAAAATATTTTAAAAAATAAAACGTCATCTCGATGGAAACGACGTAGGAGTGACGAGAGATCTGTATTAACAAGATAGATCTCTCGTCGCTGCACTCTGTCGAGATGACGAAAATCAACAACAAAAAAAGTCCAAACATTTGTCTGGACTTCCTAATTATTATATATAAATTAATGTAAAAGGCTTATTTGCCACTAGCTTTAGCATGGTCGGCTAAAAAAGTAGCTAAACCGCTATCAGTTAATGGGTGTTTTAATAAAGCTGTGATCGCCGATAAAGGTGCAGTAATTACATCAGCACCTAACTTAGCACAAGCCACAATATGTAATGGACCGCGAATTGAAGCTGCTAAAATTTGAGTAGGGTAACCGTAATTGTCAAAAATTAGACGAATATCTTCAACTAACGTTAATCCATCAGTAGAAATATCATCTAAACGTCCTAGAAATGGTGATACATAAGTTGCTCCAGCTTTTGCTGCTAGTAATGCTTGTCCGGCAGAGAAAATTAACGTACAATTAGTTCTAATTCCTTTACCAGTAAGATATTTAATTGCTTTAACACCATCTTTAATCATTGGTATTTTTACTACTATCTTCGGATTTAAAGCGGCAAGCATTTCACCTTCTTTAAACATACCAGCAAAATCAGTTGAAATTACTTCAGCGCTTACGTTATCATCAACAATATTGCAAATTGCTTTATAATGCGCTATTACGTTAGCATCACCAGTAATACCTTCTTTGGCCATTAAACTAGGGTTAGTAGTAACGCCATCTAAAATGCCTAAATCTTGAGCTTCTTTAATTTGATCAAGGTTTGCTGTATCGATAAAAAATTTCATAATGCTATTAATTCTTAATAATGAATGAGTTTACAAACGAACAATGAAATTGAAATTCCCCCTTCAGGTGGAAAGGAGATGAATAAATGGGCAAGCAACTTTTATCGCACCGCTACAACCTTCTACCCTTGCTTCGTTCCCGCCCTGGGGGAGTTCAAAGGGAGCTGATCGTAAAAGACTTGCCCGCCACAAAGATAGAAAAAGCAACGACTTTACAAAAAGAAAAATGTGAATATTTTGATTAATTTTTATGTTGTTGATTGATAGTTGATTATACAGTATAATTGTTGAATTGTATGATTTTTGGTCTGTATTTATGTTGAGCAAGGCAGATTTGGCTAATCAAAATAATATTTTTCAGAAAATTAATTTTACAAAGCAGATTGCCACCTTGCTATGCTACTCGCAATGACGATCTACTGAGAATTGTAAATAGAATCCTTCTAAATTACGTAAACTGATAAAACTAAAACCCATAATTACGATATTAGGTCACTTATAAATGATTTATGTCAAAAATCGATACAAAACAATCTGGCGATACCCGACGTGATTTTCTCAAGAAATCTTCACTCTTTACTGCACTTTCTTTAACGCCATTAACGGTTTTAAAAGCTGCAGACCGTAAAATGGATGAACGTTTTGCAGAAATGTTCGAGAAAATTCCGCTAAACTTAAAAGTAAATAATAAACCTTATGCTTTAAAAGTGGAGCCAAGAAGGACTTTGTTAGATCTTTTACGAGAAGAATTACACTTAACAGGTACTAAAAAAGGTTGCGACCATGGTCAATGCGGAGCTTGTACGGTTCATGTAGATGGAGTCAGGGTAAATTCTTGCCTAAGCTTAGCAGTGATGAACGAGGGCAAAAGTATAACGACAATTGAAGGTTTAGCTATGGGAGATGATTTGCATCCAATGCAGGCGGCTTTTATTAAGCATGATGGTTTTCAATGTGGGTATTGTACGCCCGGACAAATTATGAGCGCAGTTGCCTGTGTACGGGAAGGTCATGCAAATTCGAAAGAAGAGATTAGAGAATATATGAGTGGAAATATCTGTAGATGTGGTGCTTATCCTAATATAGTTGATGCGATACAAGAGGTTAAAGAAGGAGGAAAATCAATATGATTAACTTCACATTTCTAAGAACTTCGGTCGTTAAAACGGCTCTAAGTTTAATAGCCAAAGACCCAAAAGCAATGTTTATTGCTGGTGGTACAAATTTGGTAGATTTAATGAAAAGAGGAGTTGCATCTCCAGAAAAATTGATTGACATTAATAACTTACCGCTCAAACAAATTGAACTTAAAAATAACATTTTACATATTGGTGCAATGGTTTCTAACTCAGCATTGGCCGAAAATGCTATTGTAAAAGAGAAATTTCCATTGTTGATGTTGGCTTTACAGTCGGGCGCATCTGCACAGTTAAGAAACGTAGCAACTGTCGGTGGAAATATGATGCAGCGTACGCGTTGTGGTTATTTTTATGATACTACTATGCCTTGTAATAAACGCCAACCTGGAAGTGGTTGTGCTGCAATTGGCGGTTACAATAGAATGCATGCCATATTTGGCACTTCAGAAAGCTGTATCGCTGTACATCCAAGCGATATGTGTGTTGGTTTAGTCGCATTAGATGCACAAGTTGTAATTGCTGGTTCAAAAGGCGAAAGAAAAATCAATTTTATCGATTTTCACCGTTTGGCAGGAAACACACCGGAAAAGGACAATAATTTACAAAAAGGAGAACTAATTTTAAGATTAGAAATTCCAGTAAATAACTTTAATAAGAATTTCCATTATTTAAAAGTGAGAGATCGTTCTTCTTATGCTTTTGCACTGGTTTCGGTTGGGGCGGCTTTAGAAATAAAAGATGGTATCATTAGCAATGCCCGTTTAGCCATGGGTGGTGTGGCGCATAAACCTTGGCGTTTAACAGCTGTGGAAACTTTTTTAAAAGGTAAACAAGCTAGCCTTGCCAATTTTGAACAAGCCGCTAAACTAGCCATGAATGGAGCAAAGGCTTTCGGTGAAAATGATTTTAAGTTAAAATTAGCACCAAATACAATTATTGAAGCGTTAACCGTTGCTAAAGCTAAAGCCTAATGGAATTTTTTGTAGATGAAAACGACCGCGTAGACGGTGTAGCTAAGGTAACTGGTAAAGCAACCTATTTTGCAGAATATCAAGTACCAGGATTAACTTATGGAGTTTTGGTAACCAGTACAATTACTAAAGGTAAAATTACAACGATTGATACCAAAGCGGCTAAAAATGCCCCTGGTGTTTTAGATGTATTGTCACATTTAAATAAACCAAGCGCTGCTGGTTATGAGCAAGAAGGTGGTTCGCCAATGAAGATTTTTTATACCGACCAAGTATTCTTTAACGGTCAGCCAATTGCTATAGTAGTTGCTGATACTTTTGAAAGAGCAACTTTTGCTGCAACATTGGTAAAAATAACTTACGAAAAAGCAGCTTTTAATACTGATTTTAAAAAGAGTATTAAGGATGATAATATCGTCAAAAAACAAGGTCAAACTCCTTATTTAAGAGGAATTGCAGATGCTTATAAAAGTGCTGAAGTACAAGTTGAGCAGACCTATGAAATGCCTGTTGAAACGCATAACCCGATGGAGTTACATGGGATAATTGCAGATTGGAGAGCTAATGATCAAGTTACTGTTTACGCGAAGACACAAGGTGTTAAATCTACTCAGGCAACTATTGCTGGCGTTTTTAAAATTCCACAAGAAAATATTCAAGTAAAATCTGAATTTGTTGGTGGTGGTTTTGGAATGGGTTTAAAAACTTGGCCGTTGGAAATTGCTGCAATTATGGCTTCTAAGCACTTAAAAAAGCCAGTAAAATTAGTCATTACCCGAGACCAAATGTTTACTATGGTTGGAAATAGACCAGCAGCTTATCAGAAAATAGGGTTAGGTGCTACAAAAGATGGAAAAATTACTGGCATTACGCATACTGCCTTCGGACAAACTGCTACTTATGAAAACTTTACGGAAGGTGTGGTAAACATGTCTAAGTTTATGTATGATTCGGAAAATGTGAACACCAATTATTACGTTGTTCCCTTGGATATGAGTGTGCCTATATGGATGCGTGGACCTGGAGAAGCTACTGGTGCATTCGCCTTGGAAAGTGCAATTGATGAAATGGCGCATGCTTTAGATATGGATCCGTTAGAATTTAGGATGAACAATGATCCTGAGATGGATCCTATGAAGAAAATCCCTTTCTCTAGTAAAAATATTAAAGAAGCTTATAAATTAGGTTCTGCTAAAATTGGTTGGAGCAATAGAAAAAATAAACCAGGCAGTATTGTAGAAGGTGCTTGGCAAATAGGATATGGCGTAAGTATTGGCGTTTTTAATGCCAGTAGAGGTAGGGCTAGTGTAAAGGGGGTTTTAAAAGCTGATGGGACTTTGGTTTTGCAAAGTGCAACGAGCGATGTTGGTCCTGGAACTGGAACTGGGATGGGTTTAATTGCTAGTAAATTGATGAACATTCCAACAACCAAAATTACATTTGAGTTAGGAGATTCTTCTTTACCACCCGCACCTAGTCAGGGTGGTTCGGCTACTCTTTCTACAGTTGGTACGGCGGTTAATGATGTTTGTTTGTCTTTAAAGGCAACTATTGCAGAACTGGCAGCTAATTCTAATATGGATGCTACATCAAACTTTGTTGATGTTTTGAAAAAGAATAATTTACCAATGATTGAGGTGACCAAACAATCTCAATCCAATCAGCAAGGTAAAGAATATTCGATGTATTCGTTTTCTATTCATTTTGTGCAGGTTAAAGTACACCAATTAACTGGTGTGGTTAAAGTCAGTAAAATTGTTTCTGTAGGTGATTCTGGCAAAATTGTTAGTCCGAAAACTGCTCGCAGTCAGATGATTGGTGGCGCAGTAGGCGGAATTGGAATGGCATTAACAGAAGAAGCTTTATTGGATAACCGTTATGGTAGATATGTAAATAATAATTTCGCAGATTATCATGTGCCTGTTCATGCAGATGTACCTGAAATTGAGGTTATCTTTGTTGATAAACCAGATTTTATCGTCAATCCAATGGGAGCGAAGGGAATGGGAGAGATTGCCTTAATAGGTTTTGCTGGTGCGGTTGCGAATGCTGTTTTTAATGCAACGGGTAAAAGGATTAGAAGTTTACCTATTACACCTGATAAGGTTTTGGAAGCTTAAAAAATAATTATGTCATGTTGAGCTTGTCGAAACGTCCTTCGACGGGCTCAGGATGACAACCCTTAAATAACCTCTTTTTTGAATATATATTAATCTAAATTAGATCTCTCGTCGCTTAGTTGTGTCTAGGTAACGATAAAAAGAATATTAACGCTGTGCCATGAAAAAGAAAATTTTCTATAGCCTTAACTTAGCAAAGAAATCCCAAAGCACAATACCTGCAGAAATAACAATATTAAAAGAATGTTTAGTTCCAAATTGAGGTATTTCAATACATTCATCTATTTTTTCCATTACCTCATCGCTAACTCCATTTACTTCATTACCAAATATTAAAGCATATTTTTGATTTGTATCAAGTTTAAAAATATTTAACATGGTACTATTTTCAGCTTGCTCAATCGCAATAATTTGGTAACCTTCTGCACGTAATTTTTCAACTGCTGTTAAAGTATCTTCATAATGTATCCAATCTACTGATAATGTAGCGCCTAAAGCTGTTTTTTCAATATCTCGATGTGGTGGTTGAGCTGTAATACCACACAATACAACTTTCTCAATCGAAAAACCATCAGCAGTTCTAAATACTGAACCAACATTATGCATGCTTCTCACATTATCTAAAACTACAACAACAGGTAATTTTTCTTGTTCCTTAAATTCTTGAACATCTACACGATTTAGCTCGTCGAGTTTTAATTTACGCATCTTGCAAACTTAAAAAATAGTATTTGAATAGTGTGCGACAATCTATTTTTATTGTATTTTAGCTTTGTTATAAAATAAAGATGAAAATTAATCAAATTAAAACTGGACACATCATTAATGGTAAAGAAGTAATTGCTGTTGAGTTAATAAATAACAAAGGGAGTTTAGTTAAAATCTTTAATTATGGCACAATCATTGACCAATTCATAGTTACAAATGCCAAAGGCGAAAAACAAGATATTGTTTTAGGATTTGATGATTTTACTGGTTACATCAGTGAAGAATATTTAGCAAATTATCCATATTTTGGAGCTATAATTGGAAGGTATGCTAACCGTATTAAAGATGGTAAATTTGAGATAGATGATCAAGAATACCAATTAGCTCAAAATAATGGAAAAGATTGTATACATGGGGGTAATGAAGGATTTGATAAAAAAGTATGGGATATCATTAATATTTCTGAAACACCAAATCCGAGTGTTACTTTTCAATATTTCAGTCTTGATGGTGAAGAGAATTTTCCTGGAGATTTAGTTGTACAATTAACTTTTGAATTGACAAATAATGATGAGTTAATTTTAACCTATCAAGCAGATACAGACGAAGCTACACCAATTAATTTAACACACCATAGTTATTTCAATTTATCGCCAACTGGCGAAAAAATCTGTAATCATTTACACCAAATAAATTCAACTAATTATTTAGAACAGGATGATAATTATGTAGTTACTGGTAAATTATTGCCTGTTTTAAATACAGAACAAGATTTTACCAAACCAAAAATAATTGGCATGAATGGTTATGATCAAACTTACGTTTTAGATAAACAATATGGAGAGTTAACCCTAGCGACTAAAACTACCGAAATAAATAGCGGATTAACATTATTGGTATACACCACAGAACCGGTCGCACATTTTTATACTGCAAATAGTTTAAATGTTAAAGATGGAAAAAACGGTAAAGAATACAATGATTTAGATGGTTTTTGTGTAGAAACACAACATCACCCAAATGGTATTAATATAGATTCTTTCCCAATTACTATTTTAAGACCAGAAGAAGTTTATACACAAACTACTATTTATAAAGTTGTAGTCAACTAAAGTATGTGAAAATGTAATTAGCTTAGGCTATCTAAAACCATTTTAATCGCTTTATCTACTATTTTATTAGGCTCGGTGCTAAACTGGAAATTAACTCTACTTGCCAATACTGCATTAACCGATAAAGCCTTATGACCAAGTGTTTTCGCTAAAGCATATATGCCAGCAGTTTCCATTTCTAAATTGGTAATTCTATGTTTGCCTTGACTAAAACTATTGAGTTGAGAAATGAAATCTGGTATGGAATTTTTAGCCCTCACTTGTCTACCTTGCGGTGCGTAAAAACCTGGTGCGGTAATCGTAATTCCTTTTTCCATATCTTTACCTATGGTTTCCAAAAGGCTATCATCTGCAGCAGTAATATATGGATGAATAGTTTTAATATTTGAGAAATGTGACTTAATTCCGTCTAATAAATTTTGTTCATCACCAGAAACTTCATGAATGTAATAATGCATTAAAGCATCAAAGCCTAAACCGTAAGTAGATGCCAAAATTGTTCCCATCGGGATATCTGCTTGTATTGCCCCAGAGGTTCCCACTCTAATGAGATCTAATGATTTTAAATCTTTTTTAATTTCACGAGTGTTGAAATCAATATTAACTAATGCATCTAATTCATTAAAAACAATGTCAATATTATCCGTGCCAATACCAGTAGACAGCACTGTAATACGCTTTTTACCCAAATATCCCGTATGCGTTATAAATTCTCTTTTACCTTTTTTTAATTCTATTGAATCAAAATGCTTACTAATTTCTCCAACACGATCTAAATCACCAACGGTAATTACGGTATCCGCAATATCTTCTGGCAATAGATTTAAATGGTAAATACTTCCATCTGGATTGATTACTAAGTCAGCTTCTGATAATTTTTGCATAAGATTAATATTAGGTTAGACAAACTTAAAAAAAAATATTAGTTTTTTTTAGTTAACGCCATATCGAACGAAGCGCAGCAAGGAGATATCTCATTCCTAAATAACCGTTAGATCAATTTTCAAGATAGATAGAGACTTCTCAATCGCAAAAAGCTCATTTCGAAGTGACCACTACATGGGGGAAAAATAATTGAACTTAAACAGTTTCCAAAT
>JBBSRF010000071.1:0-10726 GCA_038243335.1 Sphingobacteriales bacterium | reverse complement strand
TACTTCTATGCCGATGTGTTTAATTGAAAAAGTTAAAGCTCAACTAGAAGCTTATTATACTTATCTCTCAAAAGTAATTATTCTATTTATAGGCAATAGATATATGAGTATGCTTTCTATACATTTATGCTTTAGGTATATTTGACAATTCGTAGAAAATTAAAAAATACTGAATAACCAATTTTGGTTAAAATATCATCATGGGAAAAAAGGGAGTTTTATTAGTAAATTTAGGTACGCCAGATAGTCCAGAAACTAAAGATGTAAGGAAATATCTTGATCAGTTTTTAATGGATGAGCGTGTAATCGATATCCCTAAATTTAATCGTACACTCTTGGTAAAAGGAATTATAGTTCCTTTCCGTAGTCCTAAAACAGCTAAATTATATAAAGAAATATGGAATGAGAATGGTTCGCCACTTTTGTATTATAGTAAGATACAAGCTCGGTTATTGCAAGAGAAATTAGGTGATGATTACCATGTAGAGTTGGCTATGCGCTACCAAACTCCTTCTGTAGAAAGTGCTTTGGCGAACTTAAAAGCTGGTTTAGTAGAAAGTATAAAGGTTATTCCGATGTTTCCTCAATATGCATCTGCAAGTACTGGCTCTGTTATGCAATTGGTAATGGAATTAGTAAGTAAATGGCAAACTATACCGCCGATATCATTTGTAAATTCTTTTCATGATAATAAACAAATGATTGAAATTTTTGCGGAAAATGCAAGAAAGTATGATGTGAAAAATTTCGATCATGTATTGTTTAGTTTTCATGGTTTACCAGAAAGACAATTGTTAAAGTGTGATCATACTGGGAATTATTGCTTAAAAAACACTGATTGTTGTAAAACTTTTAGTGATATTAATAAATACTGTTATTCTGCTCAAGGACATGATACTGCTAGATTGCTGGCTAGAGAATTAGATATAGCAAATGAAGATTATACAGTTTGTTTTCAATCTCGGTTAGGGAAAGAGCCATGGGTGCAACCATACACAACTGATGTTTTAAAAAAATTAGCAAGCGATGGAAAAAAAAGATTATTAGTTTTTAGTCCGGCTTTTGTTGCAGACTGTTTAGAAACTTTGTATGAAATTACTGTTGAATATCAAGAAGAATTCAAAGAATTGGGTGGCGAACATGTACAGTTAGTTGAGAGTTTAAACGAGCATCCCAAGTTTATAGAGGCTTTGGCAGAAATGGCTGTAAGTTAATTAAAGGTTTTTATTTGATTATAAAATTAAGGAATCACTTTTCTTAAAATCAAAGCTGTAGCTCCTTTTTTATCAGCAACATATTTTTTCGCATCAGCGCCAGCTTGTGTATTTGAATTAAGATATTGAAAAGCCTCTAATAACTCCGCTTCACTACTAATACTTTTAGCTGCGCCAAGGGCAATTAGATCTTTTGCTTCCTGAAATTTATCAAATTTTGGACCAAAAATAATTGGCAATCCAAATGCTGCGGCTTCCAAAGTATTGTGTATTCCTGCTCCAAAACCGCCACCAATGTAAGCTAAGTTTGCATATTGATAAAGTGAAGAAAGTAATCCTATGTTGTCAATTATTAAGATTTTAGCGTCTTGATTTAAAGGTTTTAATTTGAGATTAGAAAACCTTATAGCCTGAGGAAAACGATTTTGTATATCTTGAATATGAGAGTGGTCAATTTCATGCGGAGCAATAATAATTTTCCAATCGGTATGCTTTTCAATTATTGAACCTAATACTTTCTCATCTGCTAGCCATGTGCTGCCAGCAATTAATACTTTAGACGTGCCACAAAAAAATTCAACGGATTGTATTTTTTTAGGATTTAGTGAATTTTCGTAAACTCTATCAAATCTTGTGTCACCGCTTAAAGTCACTTCTTCAATACCGATACTTTTTAAAAGAGAAACACTTTCATTATTCTGCACAAAGAAATGAGATACATTTTTCAGCATATTTCTATAAAACCCACCATACCATTTAAAAAAAAATTGATTAGGTCTAAAAATTCCAGAAATTAAATAAAGTGGAATTTGTTTACTCTTTAGTATTTCAAAATAATGATACCAAAATTCATACTTTGTAAATACTACTTTTGATGGATTTACAAGTTCAATGAATTTTTTAGCATTTCTTAGGGTATCTAATGGTAAATAAAAAACATCAGCTAATGGATAGTCTTTTCTTATTTCATAGCCAGATGGGGAAAAAAAAGTAATTACAAATTTTTGATTAGGCTCTTTAAATTTAATGGCTTCTAATACTGGCCTTCCTTGTTCAAATTCACCTAGAGAAGCAAAATGAAACCAAATTGGTTTGTCATTTGGATTAATTTTTTTTGCTATTTCTTGAAAAATATTTTTTCTTCCTAAAATAAATAACTTTGCTTTTTGATTAAATAATGCAGCAAACTTAAGTAGAATAGTATAAAAAGTGATTCCAATATTATAAATCCAAAGCATTTACGTATAATTTATTATCTTCGTGCAAGATAAATGAATAATTTAAAACCTTCAATTAATATATGAAAATAGCCGTAATTGGAACAGGATATGTGGGTGTAGTAACTGGAACATGTCTAGCTGAAACAGGCAATAATGTCATCTGTGTTGACATAAACGAAGCAAAAGTTCAAAAAATGATCAATGGTGAGGTCCCAATTTATGAACCTGGTTTAGATGTGCTTTTTAATCGTAATATTGCACAAGGTCGTTTATCTTTTACAACAGATTTAGCTTTGGCTGTTAGGGAATCTCAGATTATTTTCATGGCATTGCCAACCCCTCCTGGTGGAGATGGTGCGGCAGATCTTTCATATATATTAGGTGCAGCGAAAGATATTTCTAAATTAGTTACGGATTATAAGGTTATTGTAAATAAGTCTACAGTTCCAGTAGGTACTGCAGATAAGGTACAAGCAGTTTTTGCAGCAAATACACAAGTGGAAATTGATGTGGTTTCTAACCCTGAGTTTTTGCGTGAGGGTGTAGCTGTTGACGACTTTATGAAGCCTGATCGCGTTGTGATAGGTACAAGAAGTGAAAAGGCTCAGAAGCTGATGTCAGAGCTATATGCGCCATATGTCCGTCAAGGAAATCCAATTTTCTTTATGGATGAAAGGTCTTCGGAATTAACAAAATATGCAGCAAATTCTTTTTTAGCTACCAAGATTACGTTTATGAACGAGATTGCAAATCTTTGCGAAATCGTTGGCGCAGATGTAGATGCAGTACGTAAAGGAATTGGATCTGACGATAGGATTGGTAAACGTTTCCTTTTTCCGGGTATTGGCTATGGTGGAAGTTGTTTTCCAAAAGATGTTCAAGCATTATCTATTGCAGCAGAAACTCATAATTACGACTTTCAATTATTAAAAGCCGTAATGCAAGTAAATGAGAAACAAAAAGTAGTGTTAGTAGATAAGGTTTTGAAATACTATAAAAATGATATTAAGGGTAAACATTTTGCACTTTGGGGTTTGGCATTTAAACCAGAAACAGACGATGTAAGAGAAGCTCCAGCCTTATATATTATTGATGAACTAATTAAAAATGGAGCTACAGTAACTGCTTTTGATCCAGAAGCTATGGCGAATGTGAGGTCAATAATTGGCGATAAAATTAATTATGCAGAAAATCAGTATGAAGCATTAGAAAACGCAGATGCTTTGTTAATTGCAACAGAGTGGTCAGTATTCCGTAATCCTGATTTTGAAAAAATGGAATCTGCTTTAAGTAAAAAAATAGTTTTTGATGGTAGAAACCTTTTTGATCTTCAGAAGATGATTGATTTGGGATATTATTATAATAGTGTGGGCAGAAGATTAATAAAGTTGTAATGGAACGTAAAAGAGTATTAATTACTGGGGCAGCAGGTTTTCTTGGCTCACATTTGTGTGATAGATTTATTAAAGAAAATTTCCATGTGATAGCAATGGATAATCTAATAACAGGTGATTTGAAAAACATCGAACATCTTTTTAAATTAGAGAATTTTGAATTCTATCATCATGATGTTTCTAAGTTTGTTTACGTGCCTGGAAATTTAGATTATATTCTTCATTTTGCATCTCCAGCAAGTCCAATTGATTATTTAAAAATACCAATTCAGACTTTAAAAGTGGGTTCTTTAGGTATTCATAATTTACTTGGTTTAGCGAGAGCGAAGAATGCTAGATTATTAATTGCATCAACTTCTGAAGTATATGGCGACCCAACAGTAAATCCGCAGCCAGAAGAATATTGGGGAAATGTAAATCCAGTAGGTCCACGTGGTGTATATGATGAAGCTAAACGCTTTCAAGAAGCGATGACAATGGCTTACCATACTTTTCACGGTTTAGAGACTAGAATTGTTAGAATTTTTAACACTTATGGGCCTAGAATGCGTTTAAATGATGGTAGAGTTTTGCCTGCTTTTATTGGTCAGGCTTTAAGAGGAGAAGATTTAACACTTTTTGGAGATGGTAGTCAAACCCGTTCTTTCTGTTATGTAGATGACTTGATAGAAGGAATTTACCGTTTGCTGCATAGCGATTATGCTCAGCCAGTAAATATCGGTAACCCAGATGAAATTACGATGATGGATTTTGCTCAAGAAATTATTAAATTAACAGGTACTAATCAGAAAATTGTTTGTAAGGAATTGCCAACAGATGATCCGAAACAACGTAGACCTGATATTACTAAGGCTAGAGCGTTGTTAAGCTGGGAGCCAAAAGTAAACAGAGCAGATGGTTTAAAAATTACTTACGATTATTTTAAATCGTTACCAAAAGAAGCACTAATTAATAATGCGCATAAAGATTTTGATACCTACAATAAATAACGGCAAACCATCTTGGGGCTAACCCTTGCAAGTAGATACCATAACCCATGATAGCTCATCACCTTGAAATAACATTTTAAATACAATGAAAATATTAGTTACTGGAGGCACCGGTTATATTGGCTCACATACTGTTGTAGCGCTTTTTGAGTCAGGTTATGATGTTATAGTTGTCGATGATTTTTCTAACTCAAATCCTAAAATTTTAGATCAGATTGAGAAAATTTCTGGTAAAAAACCTGCATTTCAAAAATTAGATCTGTGTAACGAGGATGATGTAAAAGCATTTGCACTTCAACATCAAGATATTGATGGTATTATTCATTTTGCAGCATATAAGGCTGTTGGCGAATCAGTTCAAAATCCTTTAAAGTATTATCGCAATAATTTTTTCAGTTTAATTAATGTTTTAACCGCATTTAATAGTAAAATTAAACTGGTGTTTTCATCTTCTTGTACTGTTTACGGACAGCCAGATAGTTTACCCGTAACAGAAAATGCATCAATTAAAAAAGCAGAATCGCCTTATGGTAATACCAAGCAAATAGCAGAAGAAATTTTGCAAGAAACTTGTGCAGTTAATCCTGATTTAAAAGTAGTGGTTTTAAGATATTTCAATCCAGTGGGTGCTCATAAATCAGCTTTAATTGGTGAATTACCTATCGGAGTACCACAAAATTTAATACCTTTTATCACGCAGTCTGCAATTGGTAAACGGGGTCCAATTACGGTTTATGGTAATAATTACAATACTCCAGATGGCTCCGCAGTAAGAGATTATATTCATGTTGTAGACTTGTCAAAAGCACATGTTGCAGCTATTAAAAGATTAGAAGGTAATACTGCAAATTATGAAGTATTTAATGTCGGAACAGGAAAAGGATCATCAGTATTAGAAATTATAAATGCTTTTGAATCTGCAACTGGCGAAAAGTTAAATTATAAAATTGGAGATAGAAGAGAAGGAGATGTAGAACAAACCTATGGTGATGTTAGTCTTTCAAATGATATATTGGGTTGGAAATCGGAATTAGATTTAAATGAGATGATGAGTTCTGCCTGGAATTGGGAGAAATACTTAAGTGATAATCCATTTTAAATGAAGCTAAGTGAGCACAAGGAACTTAAGACAGAAATTTTAGCTTTACCTCCAAAAGAGAAAGATAAGCTCTTGTTAAGATTAATAGCTAAGGACAAAGTGCTTACTGAACATTTACACTTCTTGCTGCTTGAAGATGAAAGCAATCTTAGAGATAGAATAGAAGTAATTAAAGCTGAGATTTTGCAAACTATGCAGTATTTAAACTTAAATAAAAAGCGGAATGCTAAAGAGGTTTTAAGTAATCTACGTAAATTGGCAAAATTAGTAAATCATAATCTAAGAGTTACTAAAAATGTTTTTGAGGATGTTGATTTAAGAATCTTTTTGTTTAATCAAACTCCAATGGATTTTAAATCCAACATTTTTGCAGCTAATAAAAACCATGAGCAATTGTTTGCAATTTATTTTATTAAAGCTACATTAATTACTTTGCGTAAATTTTATAAATTGCATGAGGATCTACAATTTGATTTGAGAGATGAAATGAATAAATTGTTGAATAAAATATATAAAGGAAGTGCCAAAGATATTGCTATTGATCTTGCTTTACCTGAAAACATATAAATATGAAGAAGATTTTAATTACAGGTGGTGCAGGTTTCATTGGGTCCCATGTTGTTCGTAGATTTGTAAATAATTATCCTGAATATGAGATAGTTAATTTAGATGCGCTAACTTATGCAGGTAACTTAGCTAACCTTAAAGATGTAGAAGGAGAGAATAATTATAGGTTTGTTAAAGCTGATATCACTGATGCTTCGACAATAAATAATTTTTTTAATTTAGAAAATTTTGATGCAGTTATTCATTTGGCTGCAGAATCTCACGTAGATCGTTCAATTGCAGATCCAAGTGCATTTGTAATGACAAACGTAATTGGTACAGTTAATTTATTAAATGCAGCTAGAATAGCTTGGAAAGATGATTACGAAAATAAGCGTTTTTATCACGTTTCTACTGATGAAGTTTACGGCGCATTAGGAGCGGAAGGAATGTTTACAGAGACTACTGCTTATGACCCACATAGTCCTTATTCAGCATCAAAAGCAAGTTCAGATCATTTTGTAAGAGCGTATCATGATACTTATGGCTTAAATATTGTAATTTCAAATTGCTCTAATAACTATGGATCACATCATTTTCCAGAGAAATTAATTCCACTAGCTATAAATAATATTAAGAATAACAAACATGTACCGGTATATGGTAAAGGAGAAAATGTAAGAGATTGGCTATGGGTAGAAGATCATGCAAGAGCAATTGATGTTATCTTTCATCAAGCTAAAACAGGTCAAACTTACAATATTGGTGGCCACAATGAATGGAAAAATGTCGAACTTATTGAACTTTTATGTACAATAATGGACGAAAAGTTGGGTAGAATGAAGGGAGATTCAGCAAAGTTAATTACATTTGTAAAAGACAGGGCTGGACATGATTTACGGTATGCTATCGATTCGAGCAAGCTTCAAAATGAATTGCATTGGGTTCCAAGCTTACAATTTGAAGAAGGCTTAGCTAAAACTGTAGATTGGTATTTGAATAATGAAGAATGGTTAAACAATGTGACTTCAGGAAATTATCAAGCTTATTATGACAATCAATATAAAGGGAGGTAAATTTGTTCGGTTTATTTAATCGTAAAAAAGAACCAAATTATAATTTTTCAACTATTGGTACAGATATGCACTCACATATTTTACCTGGTATAGATGATGGCGCTAAAAATATTGGTGATTCTATACTATTGGCCAAAAGGTTTAAACAACTAGGTTATAAAAAATTAGTTGCCACTCCACATGTTATGGCAGATTATTTTCGTAATACTCCACAAATTATAAACAATGCTTTAGATAAACTCAGAGAAGGGTTGTTGCAAAACAACATCGATTTGGATGTAGATGCCGCTGCAGAATACTATCTAGATGAGACTTTTGAGAATAAAATTGCAAAGAAAGAAGTTTTAACTTTCGGTCCCAATTACTTGCTTTTTGAATTATCATTTATTAATCTACCTCATAACTTATATGATGTAATTGCTAAAATTCAAGACGCTGGTTATCAGCCAGTTTTAGCACATCCAGAAAGATATCCATATTTTCAAAATTCTATTGAGAGCTATGAGCAAATTCGTAATACAGGATGTTATCTTCAACTAAACACGATTGCTTTAACAGGTTATTATGGTAAAGGAGCAAAGCAAACTGCCGAACAATTAATTGATAATAATTGCATTGATTTTTTAGGAAGTGATATGCATCATTTGCGTCATGCTGATGCATTAAAAGAAAGTTTGTATTTAGAAAGAGTGCAGAATATTTTAGCACAGCCTCAAATCAAAAATGTTCTTTTATAATATATTAATCTATATGTTATTCGTATCGTAAAGCTTCAACAGGATCTAATTTTGAAGCTTTTTTAGCAGGATAATAACCAGATACAATCCCTACAACAACACATAATATAAAGCCCCCTAAAATAAATAACCAAGGGATTATAAATGTTCCTCCCATAGAAAATGATATAATATTACCTATCCCAATTCCCAACAAAATTCCTAATGCGCCTCCCATTAAACATATT
The DNA here is from genome assembly GCA_038243335.1 of Sphingobacteriales bacterium. Classification (GTDB taxonomy): domain Bacteria; phylum Bacteroidota; class Bacteroidia; order Sphingobacteriales; family Sphingobacteriaceae; genus Pedobacter. Next base: position 2,224 of record JBBSRF010000071.1, on the reverse strand, counting down.
ACAATAGCTTCTATTAAAAATTGTTTTCTAATAACTGATGGATTTGCGCCTATTGCTTTTCTAATTCCTATTTCTCTAGTTCTTTCGGTTACAGAAACAAGCATAATATTCATTAAACCGATTGATGCACCTAAAAGTGTAATTACACCAATTGCTACACCTCCAATTACTACATAGGCTAAGTTTTCAAATAAGGTCTGTGCAACAGCATCACTTTTGGTGATTTCAAAATTATTTGGCTCTCCAATTTTCACATTTCTAATATTCCTGAATTCTGAAGTTGCCTCACCAATTACATTGTCCATAATGTCATTATTGGGCACCATCACAGTAATAGTATAAGATGGATTATTATTTGAATTTATCAATTTTGCCTTAAATAAAGGCACGTAAACAGCTCTGTCGGTGTTTTGGCCCATGCCTGATCCTTTAGACGCCAGCACGCCAATTACTCTTAACTTATTGTTTCCAGCAGTAATTACCTTATCTATAGCCGATTCTCTTTTAAATAAGGTAGTCGAAATTTCACTACCTATAATACAAACATTATTTCCATCTAGTGCTTCAGCAGCATTAAAGTTTCTGCCTTCCGCTAACTCCAGTCCTTGAGATCCTAGTCCATTTTCGTCTACACCTTGTACACTAACATTTGGATTTGTTTTTTCTAATGCATATTTAACTGTTGCGCCACCGCTAGCAAAAACGCTTACAGATACTGTTGCTGGGGTATTTAAAAGTTTTTTAAAATTTACAGCATCTTCATAACGGATGGATTTGAACGGTTTTGGTCTTTTACCTGAACCTCCAACTCTTATTCCAGTACCTCTATTTCTAATGTTAAAAGAATTGGCACCCATACTAGAAAAGGCCTCAGTCATACTTCTTTTAATAGCATCTATAGTAGTTAAAATACCAACCAAAGCAGATAAGCCAATTGCAATAATTAATGCGGTAAGCATTGTGCGCAGTCGATTGCTTTTAATAGATTGTAATGCTAGTCTTACGTTTTCGGTATAGGTCATTTGATATAAATAAATGCTATTTAAGGTAAAAATAAAAAGTCCCGCTGTTAAGACAACGAGACCTGTTAAAATGTTACAAACTATTTGTTAGTATATAACTTATACATATCATCTCTACTGAGTAAATCCCTTTCTTTTTTTAAGATTAAGAGGGTTTTTAAACAGAGAAACTTGTTCCGCAACCGCAAGAGCTTGCCGCGTTAGGATTGCTAAATGTAAAACCTCTTGAGTTTAAACCATCTTGCCAATCTACTTGCATACCTAATAGATACATTTGGTGAGCTTTGTTCATAAATATTTTTATACCATCAATAAAATATTCTTGATCTCCATCTTTCTTTTGGTCAAAACCTAAAATGTAACTCATTCCAGAACAACCTCCTCCCTCAACTCCAACACGTAAGCCAAAGTCTTCGGCAATTTCTTGCTGATCTTTAAGTTTAAAAAGTTCTTTAACTGCGGTTTCGGTAAATGAAACAGGCGCAAAAGCAGTTTCTACAGTGTTACTCATATTTTTAAATTTTATCTTTTACAAATATAAATAATAATGAACATTTATGCTTTTAAAAGCTTGTTAATATTACCCTAATAAAACAATACTTATAAATAAAAAGAAGATTATAGTAAATTTGTTAATCTTTTGTTTTACTATTTTTGTAGTATTAAAAACATTATTTTGTGTTTTAAAGAATTTAATTAATTTTTTTGAAGCAAACAACTCGAATTGAAAAAGTAAAATATAGCTCATTTATTTCATATGGGACAGTAAAATGATAGATGTTTGATTGCTATTTAAAAATTATAGTGTTTCTAACTTATCAGTTCATTTTCATTAAAAAGGAAATAGAATTGGCAATTTTGCAAGCCTACATTTTAAATGAAATCTTTATATAAACACAATATTACAAAACATCTATATTTAGATGAAGTAACTTGGAAACTTGTTAAAAAAATTAATAAAGATAATGTTACAATGATTAATCCTGCTGTAAAAAGATTGCATGATTACCCGAATAGAGTTGAGGTAATTAAAACTGTATTATTGTAATAAACAATTGTAGAAGAAAATCCATTAAAATTTAATTGAATGTCCGTAATCTTTCCTAAGGTAATAAAAAATGCTTATATTTAATGTATGACACTATTAGAGTTTAGCGAAAAATTTCCAGATGAGCAGAGCTGTAGGACACATTTCAAGCTTG
>JBBSRF010000070.1:0-10872 GCA_038243335.1 Sphingobacteriales bacterium | reverse complement strand
TAAATAATTTTATTTTTTTTATGTTCAAACATATATCTTTTTATAGTTATTTACTATATCTTCATTAGTAATTTCCTTTCTAGATAGGAATTAATAAAACTATACTCAATTAAATTATAATTGACCTATAAAATATAAATTAATGTTATTTTATCAAACGAAAATATTACTTATCACTACTTGCGCTAATTAGTATTTATGGCTAAATTTAAAATCTAATCAATTTTTATATGAATAAAATTTTTACACTCATCGTTTGTTTAACTTTGGCATTAAATGTCCAAGCCGAAGACAAACCCCAATGGATGCGCTATCCTTCGATATCACCAGATGGCAAAAATATAGCATTTACCTATAAAGGTGATCTATATAAGGTTGCAAGCATTGGTGGCACTGCTCAACAACTTACCTTTCACGAAGCTCATGATTTTATGCCAACATGGAGTAAAGACAGCAAACAACTGGCTTTTGCTTCAAACCGTTATGGTAATTTTGATGTCTTTATTATGAATTCAGACGGAGGATCAGCTAAACGTCTAACTTATCATTCTACCGATGAATTCCCGTATACTTTTACTGCAGACAATAAAGCGGTAATGTTTGGTGGAGTGAGACAAGACTTGGCTGCACACAGACAATACCCAACTGGTGCTCAGCCAGAACTATATAGTGTACCCATTATTGGAGGAAGAGTGAATCAAATATTTACTATCCCCGCAGAATATGTACAAACTAGCAAAGACGGTTCAAAAATTATTTACCACGACAAAAAAGGTGGAGAAAACGAATGGCGTAAACATCATAAATCTTCCGTAACAAGAGCAGTTTGGCTTTATGATAAAAAGACCAATCAACATCAACAATTGAGTACTTTTTATGGAGAAAATCGTAATCCAGTGTTTGACTCTCAAGAGAAAAATATTTTTTATTTAAGCGAAGCAAGTGGTAATTTTAACATCCATAAAATGTCAATTGCTGATCCTAGCAAATCTGAACAGGTTACAAAATTCAAAACTTTCCCCGTTCGCTTCTTAAGCGCTTCAAATAATGATTTACTAAGTTTTGGTTATGATGGTGAAATTTATACCCTAGAATCGGGTAAACAACCTAAAAAGCTAGACATTACTATTCATACCCAAGAGAAAAGCAATAATGATGGTGTAGTGGCTATTAATGGCGGTGTGCGTGAAATGGCACTATCTCCTGATGGTAAAGAGGTGGCTTTTATTGCCAGAGGAGAAGTTTTTGTAACTTCTACAGATGGCAAACTAACCAAAAGGATTACAAATACGCCAGAGCAAGAGCGTTTTGTAGACTTTGCTCCTGATGGAAAATCAATTATTTATGCAAGTGAGAGAAATGGAAAATGGCGTGTTTATCAAACCAGCAAAGTGCGTAAAGAAGAGCCCTATTTCTATGCATCAACAGTTTTAGAAGAAAAACCTTTAATTAGCAACGATAAAGATAATTATATGGCTACTTTTTCTCCTGATGGCAAAAGCGTTGCTTTTATAGAAAATAGGAGAACATTGAGGGTAATGGACTTAAGCAATAAACAAACAGTTACCTTACTAACACCTGATCAATTGTTTTACATGCAAGATGGTGATCAATACTATAATTGGAGTCCAGATAGCAAATGGCTATTCGCTACTTATAAACCTACCATGTCTAATGGAGAAGTAGTTTTATTAGACGCCAAAGGAAAAATTCCAATGCGTAACCTGACTAAAAGTGGATATGGAGATGGAAATGCCAAATGGGTTAGTGGCGGTAAACAAATGATTTGGTTTAGCAACAGGGATGGATTAAAATCTGCCGCAAACAGCGGTTCTTCACAAAGAGACGTCTATAGTATGTTCTTCACTAGAGATAGTTGGGATAGATTTAATCTTGACAAAGATGACTATGCACTTTTAAAAGATGTTGAAGCTGCAGAAAAAAAGAATAGAGACGAAGCCGCTAAAAAAGCTGAAAAAGACCCTAAAGCAGCTAAACCGGTTAAACCAGACTCATCCATAACATTTGATTGGGATGGTATGGAGAATAGAAAATCGAGGTTAACAATACATTCTTCTACTTTGGGAGATGCTGTACTTTCTAAAGATGGAGAAAAATTGTACTATTTAGCTGCATTTGAAAAAGGAGCAAACTTGTGGAGCACTAACCTTCGCACGAAAGAGACTAAAATGGAAATCGCTTTAGATGGTGCATCAGGAAATTTAACTTGGGATAAGGCACAAAAAAATCTTTACCTGTTAAGTGGTGGTCGTATTTCTAAAATTAACATGGATAACAACAAAAGAGAACAGATCAGTTTAGAAGGAGAAGTGATGGTAGATGAAACTGCGGAAAGAACTTATATGTTTGATCATGTTTGGCAAAGAAATAAAGATATGTTTTATACCGCTGATATGCATGGTGCAGATTGGGATGGATTAAAACCTGCCTACAAAAAATACCTACCACACATTGGTAATAGCTATGAGTTTGCAGAACTTTTATCAGAACTTCTTGGCGAACTTAATGTATCTCATTCTGGAGCTAGGTTTAATAAAAGCGCTCCTACTGATGATGCCACAGCCTCATTAGGAATTTTTATGAATTACGAGCATAAAGGTGATGGTATCTTAGTTGATGAAATTATTTCTGGAGGTCCTTTAGACAAAGCTTCTATCAACGTTAAGCCAGGTATGATTATTGAAAAAATTAATGGTCAAATCATCAGTGAAAATCAAGATGTTGCAAGTTACCTAAATAGAAAAGCTGGACAATTCACTTTGTTAGCAATTCTGAATCCAAAAACAAATGAGCGTCAAGAAATTAGCATTAAACCTATAACTATAGCATTAGAAAATCAATTACTGTATAGACGTTGGGTTAAAAAGAACCAAGATGAAGTGGATGTTTTAAGTAACGGAAAATTAGGCTACGTTCACATACCAGGCATGAGTGATGGCCCTTACCGCAATGTATATGAAGAAATGATGGGTAAGTATGCAGATAAAAAAGCAGTTATTATAGATACTAGATTTAATGGTGGCGGAGACCTTGTGTCTGATTTAGCCATGTTCTTTACAGGCGAGAAATTTTTAGATTACGCAACCGACAAACGTTCTATGGGTATTGAGCCAACATTTAGATGGACTAAACCTACACTAGCCATGTTTAATGAAGCAAACTATAGTGATGGGCATTGTTTCTCTTGTGGTTATAAAGATTTAGGAATTGGTAAAACAGTAGGAATGCCTGTTCCAGGAACATGTAGCTTCGCAGGCTGGGAAGTATTACAAGATGGCACAAGATGGGGTTCCATTCCAATTAGCGCTAAAAACAAAGCAGGTGAATGGTTAGAGAACAATGAAACTAAACCAGATTTCCAAGTTAAAAACATGCCAGGTATAATTGATAAAGGCAGAGATCAACAATTAGAAGTTGCAGTACAAGAACTTTTAAAGGATGTAAAAAAATAATTTAGGTCTAATAAAAAGTCCTTGAAATTAATTTCAAGGACTTTTTTATGCACTAATAAACTGATCCAAAGAACTAATGTATTTGCTTTCTATTAGGAAATCAAAACCAATATTTGGTTAACTGAAATTGATCTCCTACGCTAAAGGTAGAATTTCATCAAGAGATTTTCTCCAATTAAATATTACAGTAAGTAATTCGAAGCTATGATTCCTAAACAATAATATTGGGTATAATGAAATTGAAAAGTTAACAGCAGCATATGAACGATGTTAACTTCCTCTTCTTTTAGTATTTCATCAACAATAAGGTATTAATCTGGGTATAAAAATACAATAAGGTAGTATTTCCAATACACCAACTCACTTAACTTTGATAAAGGAATATAATCTTAATTAAATATATGGTAATCTTTATTCTAAAGCAGAACAAACAAAAAAGGGTCGCCTAAAGTTAGACGACCCTTTTTATTACAGGATTATATGTATTAGTTACTATAACCTGGGTTTTGTTGTGCTTTAAGCGCAGGATTAGCATTTAATTCACTTTGTGGTATTGGGAATACTAATTTAGTATCTCCTACCGGAAGATTTAAAGCTAACCAGTGTCCATTTGTTGCCGACCTAATAATCGGAGTTTTAGTTCTTAGTAAATCAAAAAACTTATGACCTTCGCCATATAATTCTTTATTTCTTTCCATTAAAATCTCATCAATTAATGCTTGTCCAGTATTTGTAGATAAGGCAGTACCAGGAATTGATCTTGCTTGAACAGCTTGTAGCGCAGCTTTAGCAGCTGTCTCGTTAGCTGCCCCTTGTCTTGCTTCAGCTTCAGCTTCGATCAAATACATTTCTGAAGAACGAATCAGTACTGTATTGGTGGCAGCAGAACCTCTAAAATCAAATTTGTTGATTAGATAACCTTCTGATCCTCTCCTTGCACCCAAAACTCCATTAACAAGAAACTGTTGTTTACGAATATCATTAGCAGCAAAAGAGTTGAAAAAATTATCTGCAGCTCTAAAGCTAGAATAACCAATATCATATGGATCATAAAAAGAATGAACATTAAGGAAACCTTGGTTATCATCAGTACGAACGTTAATAGCGTAAATCCACTCCGAAGTAGGATTGTTAAAACCAGTTAACAAGGCTGCGCCAGTACTTAAGGGTTTTCCTGCTCTAGCTAATTTAGCATAATTACTTGCTTCAACATTTTTACCCATGGTTAAATAAACTCTAGCTAAATAGCCTTGTATCGCTCCTTTACTAAACCTATAAACACTAGTTTTTGAACTAGGAATATTTGCTTCTGCAAATAGCAAATCTTTAATGATCTGGTCATACACTTCTTTAACCTTACTTCTCAATGGTGGCACATCCGTTGGGCCTAAAGGGGCTAAAACAAGTGGCACCCCTAACGCTTCTTGATCTAAGGTATAGGGTTTACCATACCATCTAACTAACCAGAAATAAGCCTCAGCTCTTAACGCTCTAGTTTCGGCCAAATAAGCAGTTTTTTGCGCATCAGTTAAAGGTGAAGTAGGGATGTTTAACTCAAATTGATTACAACCAGCAATAATTCTATACGCTTGTGTCCAGTAGTTTGATGGCTCGTTAGAACTAATTGTTTGCGAAAATTGATAGCCAGTAACAAACCTACCATAATTACCCGCTCCACTCACCACTAATACATCACTTCCTTTAATATCTGAAGTTAAAATCATGTCATTTGTGTAAGCACTATTGGTCGTTAAATCGTAAAGGCCTGTTAACCCAGCAGCTATCCTTTCTGGGCTTATAAAAGCCTCGCTAGCTATAATTGAAGTTGTTGGCGCAACCTCCAAAAATTCTTTTTTACACCCAGTAGCTATTGTAGCTACAATTAGGGATGTATATATTGCAATTTTATTTATCTTTTTCATATCTATCTTATATTAAAATCCAACATTTAATCCAACAGAAAGTGTTTTAATGTTAGGGATGTCATTATTACTTGTTCCATTAATTGCCTGTTCAGAATCTAAACCTTTATGTTTAGCCAGAGTGAATGGGTTTTCTGCAGTAATGAAAAGACGTGCACTACCTATTTTAATTTTACTAGCCCATTCTTTGTTTAACCTGTACCCTAAAGTGATATTTTTAACCCTGATATATGAACCATCATGTAAAAATCTAGTAGAAGTACTGTTAGAAAGGTCTGTATTTACAGGAACAAATCTAGGAATAGAAGAAGAAGTATTTGTTGGCGACCATGCGTTTAATACTTCTCTAGATAATTGCTGACCTGGAGTAATCCCATTATGGGCTAATGTTTGTTCAAGCGCATCATAAACTTTTCCACCATAGGAGAAGTAAGTAAATACACTAAAATCAAAATATTTATAAGTTAAGCTATTATTTAACCCTCCAAAGAATTTCGGTAACGCAGAACCATGAGTATCATACAATTTTGCGCTAGCGTAGGTTTTTGTAGTTATCTTATTGCCATTAGCATCATCCGTATACCACATCGCTTTACCATCAGTTTGATCAATACCAGCGTATTCTCTTAGGTACCAAGAGTAACGATCCTTACCCACCTTAAGATTATATTGTCCGTCAGCTACTTCATTTTGAGTTAATTTTTTAATCTTATTGTTGTTAGTAGATAAATTAACAGAAATGTTCCAATTAAAGTCATTTGTTACAATTGGCGTACCTCCCAAAGTAATTTCAACTCCAGAATTCTCCATCTCCGCAAAATTCGTATTTAAACTAGTAAAACCAGTCAATCTACTTAATGGTTGAGCAAATAATAAGCCATCAGATTGTTTCTTATAATATCCCACTTCACCAGTAATTCTGCGATTTAAAATAGAAAATTCAATACCTATATCGGTTGTTTTTTGTTTTTCCCATGCTAATGCTTCATTGGCTAATTGGCTGTAAACTGCAGCACCTTGACCTTCATATGCACCAGTTAAAGAATATAATCCTTGAGCAGCATATCTACCAATTAAATTATTACCTGTAGTACCATAACTTGCACGTAACTTTAACTCATTAACAAAAGTGATGCTCTTCATGAAATTTTCTTGGCTAATTCTCCAAGCACCACCCACAGACCAGAAATTACCATACTTCTGATTAGATCCAAATACAGAAGAACCATCTCGTCTAAAAGTACCAGATAAGTAGTATTTACTAGCAAAATCGTAATTAGCTCTTGCAAAATAAGAGGCAAAACGTTCTTCCGTAACACTAGATGTTGTTCCAGAGCCTGGAAGCGCAGCATTTCCTAACTCTGACTGCCCAGCAAATGAGAACCCTGTTCTTTCTGCAGAAAATGAGTCGTAGGTATTTTTGAATGCTTCTTGTCCTACCAGTACATTAATGTTATGGCTTCCTAAACTCTTACTATAATTTAATGTATTGATATAGGTAGTGGTAATATCTTCTTTAGAATAACGATAAGCTCTACCTTTAACGCCAACACCATTACCATGTTCTAAATTATAAAACTGATTCTCTCTAATACCTGTATAATCTAAACTCACCAACGACTTAGCAGTAAATCCATTCAAAAACTGTGCTTGAATATATGGAACTGCATTAATACGAGTAGTTTTGGTCAAATATTGATCCAATTCATTTAAACCAAGTGGATTAAAATCAGGACTAACTGGATTTACATAATTGTAAATAGCTTTACCTTTTGTATCATAAAGAATAACTCCAGCTGCATCTCTAGCGTATATGGAATAAATATTTGAGTTAATATCTGCAAATCTAACTGGATTAGCGCCACCACCTGCACCAGCAGGCGTATTTTGAATCGAATTTGAAACGGTATTATTGATACCAAATGAAATTGACTTATTTACATTGTTAGAGATATTAAACTTACCTGTAAATCGCTTGAAATCAGAACCAATTACAATCCCTTTTTGATCGAAATATCCGCCAGAAACATAGTATTTTAATTTATCAGTTCCTCCACTAGCAGAAACATTTGCATCTTTTGTGATTCCTTTTCTCAAAACTGCATCTCTCCAATCCGTATCGTATAATAAAGCTGCTCCTGGTGCAAGTGACCCTCCACCTACAAAAGGATTTGGTGTATTAAAAGGATTAACACTTAATTTATTTCTTGTATTGGTATTTGCAGTAGTCGCTGCAGCTGCTGGAGTTGCGCCACCTGCAATTGCAGTATTATAATAGCTATTAAAGTACAATCTGTAATATTCTTCTGCATTTAATGTTTTAGGCTTATCAACTGCTTGAGAAGAGTAACCGCCAGTTACACTAGCAGAGAATTTAGTTATACCGGCTTTACCTTGTTTTGTAGTAATTAAAACCACTCCATTTGCAGCCCTTGATCCATAAATTGCTGAGGCAGATGCATCTTTTAAGATGGTAACAGATTCAACATCATTAGGGTTTAATGAAGACAAAAAATCTGCCGACTGTGCCACACTAGTTAAATCTGTACCAGTAGATGAGATCGGAACACCATCAACTACATATAATGGTGAAGAAGATTGTGTGATTGAACCAATACCACGAACACGGATTTGTGTAGCCGCACCTGGTTGTCCTGAAACACTAGTTACCTGTACACCTGAGGCAGCGCCTTGTAATGCTTTTTGGAAAGAAGTATTTGGTCTGTTTTCGAAATTTTTTGCTGATACCACAGAAGCCGAACCTGTTAAACTTTCCTTTTTTGCAGTACCATAAGCCACCACTACAACTTCGCTTAAGTCTTGCGTATCCTCAGCTAAAGAAACGTTGATCATTGTGCTAGATCCTATAGTCGCTTTCTCTGAGATATATCCTAATGATTTAAACTCTAAGCCTGTTGCTGAGGCTGAAACTGAAATGGTATAAGTACCATTAGCTGATGTTTGGGTACTACCTGTAGCGCCCAATACGATAACTGTTACCCCTGGAATGGACTTACCATCTCCCTTTCCTATAACTGTTCCTGTAATTGTTCGGTTTTGTGCAGTTGCACTAAATGCAAACAACATTGCTACGAACAAACTTAGTACAAGTTTTTTCATAAATAATAAAATTAGGTTAATTAATAATTAGTTTTAAAATATAAATATCGATAATGCGGAATTATAAACAAAATGTTATAACATCTAACTTACTTAATAAGTATAAATCACTGTAAATCAATGTTTTAAAATTTATCTGACCTCATAAACAACTTAAATACACATCTTTTTCAATATTAAATATTTAAAAAAGCATATAAAACAAAATTATATATTAGACACACTACATTAGACGCTTTATTTGACAAAAGGACTACAATTAGCTAAAACAAGATATGAAAGCCAATACTAAATGTATTTAGTTAAAGAGAAACTGTTAATATAAGTCAAAACTTATACTTATATAAAAAGCAAAAATTGAATAATTAATTTTTAAGAACCGGTAATGACTTTGTATTTACCCTCTCCTTTTAATATCGAAAACATAATTTGCTGATTTTTAAAAAGGAAATCTGCTTTTAAAATTTCTTGATCATACTGAAAGGATTGCTCAATTTTACCTGTCTCGTAAAAATATCTAGCTATAATTTGTGTTTCTAACAATTTTTGAATTTCTAATTTATGGCTCGATAAATCAGATTTTTTTACCTTTAATAACTTTTCTTTCAATAATTTGAGATCTGATTTAACATCATTAAACTTTTGCTCTTTCTCAATTTCAGAACTTAAATTTGCCAACAGTCTTTCAGCATTTGCAGTATAACCATAATCTTTAGTCGATAAACTACTTATAAAACTATCATAATCGTTGTCGCTAATTTGAAATGTCTTTGCGTTACTTATTTGCTTGTTATTTAATTTATACAGATTAGCATAATCAAAAAACAAGCTTTTATTGAGTAAGGAAATAGCAATCGGGCTTAGTTTTGAATTTTCAATGAATACATCTGGAAAAATTCCATTACCATCATAAACCGTTCTGCCGTTATGTGTAGTAAATGATCTCATTAATGAATCTGCGAACTTTTCTACAGTACCGTCATTGTCTTTATGTGCATAATCTAAGGCTTGTATACATCTGCCAGCTGGCGTATAATACTTTGCTACTGTAATTTTTACTAAATTATTATAAGGCAAATTAAAAGTCTGTTGTACCAAGCCTTTTCCATAACTACGCTGACCAATAATTACGGCTCTGTCTAAATCTTGAAAAGCACCTGCAACAATTTCAGAAGCTGAAGCTGAATTGCCATTAATTAATATAATTAAAGGTATGTTTGGAGAAATTGGCTCATTTAAAGTTTTATAATTAATTGTCTTTTCTGGGTTCCTACCTTTTTGTACCACTATTAGTAAATCTTTCTTCACAAAAAAGTTTACAATTTTAACTGCTTCTTGTAATATACCTCCACCATTATTCCTTAAGTCTAAAATAATACCTTTAGGTTGCTGCTTATTGATGCTCAATAAGGCATCTTTAACTTCTTGTGCTGAGTTTTCTAAAAACTGAGTTAGTTTAATGTAACCAATTTGATTAGTTAAAACACCAGCATAAGACACGTTTGGTTGTTTAATTTCTTCTCTGGTGAGTGCCTTGTTTAAACTTACGCCATTCCTTAAAATGGTTAGAGTTAAGGTAGATCCTTTGGGGCCACGCATCAATTGGCTAATTTCTGCTCTATCTTTACCTGCTGTAGTGATGTTATTAATTTTCACAATTTCATCTCCAGGTTTAACATCATTTTTATAAGCGGGGTTGCCTTCCGTAATTTCATTAACAAAGAGTTTACCATCAATAAATAAAGTGGCAACGCCAATACCGCCGTATTGTGTGCTTACATACTTTAGCATAAAGTCTTCTATTTCAGTTTCTGGAATAAACTCTGTATAAGGATCTAAGCTGTCTAACATCGCATCTATTCCCGTTCTCATTAACTTTGTTGGATTACTTTCTTCTACATAATTCATGTGTATTTCTTTGTATAAAGAAGCAAAAACATCCAAGTATTTTGAAACAAAAAACAAATCTTCTTTAAATGAAAAAGATATAGCGGCTAGTATTGTTAAGGAGATAAAGATTAAATATTTAATTTTTTTCATTGCTGTAAAACAGGAATTGATTTGGTTGAGGATAAATTTATCAAATTCTTTTAACTATTTCAGTTAATTTCTTATAACTGGTCATTAGCTAAGGTTGGCAAATAACTTAAAATTTATCGTCATTTCGAAATGAGCATTTGGCGATTGAGAAATCTCTTAGGACAAGTTTTCACAAGATAGATCTCTCCTATCGTCGAGATGACGGCACGAGGGAGAGGTGACGTAGCGAGGGTAAGAGGTGACGAACGTCCTCCCAATCGTCATTTCGAAATTAGCATTTGGCGATTGAGAAATCTATTAAGATAAGTCTGCACAAG
>JBBSRF010000069.1:0-10903 GCA_038243335.1 Sphingobacteriales bacterium | reverse complement strand
GTTTTAAATAAAACGTTTGCTGCAATAAGTAAAATAAAAGAAATCATAAAGAACCAATACTTTTTTCTCTTTTGTATGAGTTCGGGTATTAAGAAAATATAATTAATATAAAAAGAAGAAAGATTAAGTAAACTAAATAATCCAAAAGAGTATATCAAATCCATGGTAGTAAATTTTGTACCATAAATTGTTACTAATGCGATCATTAGTATTAACAACCAAAAGATGATATGCACAGCAACTGCACCTTTACTATTTATTTGTTTCATTTAATATGCCTTTAATTGCATTCAAAGTAAATATAGTATTTATTTTCACATACATCTTTCGACAAACTGGCATTTTTTTTCTACGAAACGGCATAATCAGCGAATAAATAGGAAAACTATTCATTTTAACCGTTTATCTATAATTACATACACTTTGTCTAAAACATTTTAGTAGTATTTTTTTTATTATTCTATTTGTTCAACGAAACAAACAAATAAAATAAACCTAAATAAAAGAACCATGAAAAAGTTATCAAACGTATCACCATTCTTACTTTTATTATTTCCAGTTTTTATTATTATGTTATTTGCTTTTAATATGAGCAATACTTCAGCACAAAATGAAGAAGCTGCTTTGAAAACAACTACTAGTGTTACAAATGTTGTAGTAAAAGCTACAGTTAAAATCTTAAAATAAGGATGCGTAATTTTGCTATAGAAACTGTAGGTTTAACTTACAATTTCGGTTCTCAAACAGTAGTTAAAGATTTATCTTTACAAGTTCCAAAAGGTAGTATATATGGCTTTTTAGGCCCAAATGGCGCAGGTAAAACCACAACCATAAAGATATTATTAAACCTTTTAAAATCTCCGATAGATCAGGTTTTTATTTTCGGAAAAGAAATTAACAATAACCGCATTGCTAGCTTAAAAAGAATGGGCGCTTTGGTAGAGCAACCTGCCATTTATAGCCACTTAACTGGAAAAGAAAACTTAGTTAACCGATGTATTCTTTTAGGCATAGATAAAACCAAAAGTGCCGAAATGTTAAGTCTGGTTGGCTTAACAGATGCTGCTGATAAAAGAGCAGATAATTATTCTTTAGGAATGAAACAACGCCTTGGAATTGCTTTAGCCTTAATATCAGATCCAGAATTGTTATTGTTAGATGAACCTACAAATGGTTTGGATCCTAATGGAATTATAGAAATTAGAAACTTAATGATTGACTTGACTACAAAACATGGGAAAACCATTTTAGTATCAAGCCATTTATTGGCAGAAATAGAAAGAACTGCCACTCATGTAGGCATTATCAATAAAGGTCAGTTACTTTTTCAAGGTACCATAAACGATTTACATAATTTAAGCAAACCAGCAGTTAAAATTGAAGTTGATGATATCGCAATTGCGAGAAATATTTTAAATACAGCTGGCGCTGAGATTGTAGCTGAAGATGAAAAATTTATTTCTGTAACTTTTAAAGGAAAAGAAGACATGGGTAAGCTGAATTCTCTTTTAATAAAAAATAACGTTACTGTTTATAGTTTAGCAAAAGAAAAAAAAGACTTAGAAAATTTATTCTTAGACATTACTTCAAAAAATTGATTATGCGCTCTTTATTCATTTCCTTAAAATCAGAATTTTACAAATCTCGCAAGACACTTGCATTTTGGGCTGCCATTATTTTACCGGTAGTTATTTCGTTTCTAATTGCCTTAGGCTTTTATTCTGGTTCAGAAAAAATATTAGCTTTGAATTATCCTGGGCTATTACTTTGGGGTAGATTGAGTGGAGCTACATTGAATGTAATGGGCATGTTAATTCTTCCATTTTATATTATGTTTATGGCGTTTTCAATTAATAACATTGAGCATAAAAATGATACTTGGAAAACATTATTTTCGCAACCATTAAACAAATTTTCTATCTACACAGCCAAATATTTATATGCCGTAATTTTGATATTTATTTGTTTAATTTTATTTGGTATTTTAACGATATTATCTGGCTACTTACTACAAACACTAGTGCCAAAGTATACTTTTAACGATTACAATCCTATTTTACTTTTAAGTAAATTCTATTTGAAGTTGTTCTTAGCTTCATTAGGCATTCTATCAATTCAATTTGTATTGAGTTTAATTTGGTCTGATTTTTTAAAACCAATGGGTATTGGGTTTATAGGTATTATTGCAGGTATCATTACGGCAAATGTAGGATGGGAATATGCTTACCTTATTCCGTATAGTAATCCTTCTTTAGCGCTTAGAGTAACAAGTATTAAAGGGACAAAAATGGATGAATTCCCAATATTTACACAAGAAATTTGGGTAAGTTTAGCTTTTGCTGCAGTATTATTCGTTTTAGGGTATTTTATATTGGCAAAGAAAAATATTAAGTAAAGATTTTTTTTAGTTTTTAGTTTAGAATGAAAGGCAGCTAATTACTGCCTTTTCTATTATCTCCCTGGTCTTGGTGTAATCACTAAACTTTCATGTCCATCTTCATCCACAGATTGCACCCCAAAAATATAATTATCTTTAGAATACGCTAAAGATGCTGAGGTTTCTTTTACAAAGAATTTTCGCTCCCAAAATGGGCTAATAGTTTCTCGCATTAAAACATAATAACCAGTAGGCTTTTTACCTTTTGGCGCATCCCATTTTAGTGCTGTTTTATTGGTTAACCCAGCTGTTTGTATAATTACATTTTCTGGTTCTTGGCTTGATAAGCCTAAGTTTGCCATTACAGACATATTCATTCGGGTTACTTTCTGTAAATAATTATAGTCAATATATTCTGGTAAATCGCCAAATTTAAATCCATTTACTGTTTTCACGTCTTGATGCTGTCTGTTAAAATCTTCGTTCATTTCAGTAATTCTAACTGCGGCAAATCCTTGCTGAGAAAATGGCGTGTGATCTCCACCACGTAAAAAACGATCTCGTCTATAAATCAGTTTTACGTCTAATTGATCAACATATCGCTCTGCGACTTCTTTAATATATCTAGCGGCTTGTCTAGCCTTACCATCGTTATCTGTGCCAGCCGATTGCCTAGCTGATGCCTGTGCTAGAGTTTCTATTGGCGAAATCCCTTCGCTAAAAACGCGTACACTTTTGTTATCTTTGATATCAGTTTCCATACCATAAGAATTGCCAACAATATCATTGTTTAATAAAAGGTGTACATTCCATCCTTCTTCTTTTGCTCTTTTAGCTAAATTTGTAGCGCCATATAAGCCTTGTTCTTCGCCAACCATAGCCACAAAAACTAATGTAGCACTAAATTTTTGCAGGCTCATTACTCTACACATCTCCATAACAGCAGCCGTTCCTGAAGCATCGTCATTTGCTCCGGGAGCAAAATCCTTGATATTCATCACGTCGGTAACGCGAGAATCATAATGTCCAGAAACCATAATGATGCGCTTATCATTAGGGTCTGAGCCTGGTAAAATAGCCATTACATTTTTAAGGATAATTGGAGATAGAATTCTTCTCCCATCTGCAGGCTGCGTAAATGTATCATAAGAAACTTGAAGTCGACCACCACTTGCAGCGCTGTATCTTTCAAACTCATTTTTAATCCAAGTTCTTGCGGCTCCAATACCAGTAGTTTTACTTAAGGTATCGCTCAAAGTATGTCTAGTTTGAAAAGAAACTAATTTTTTTATCAATAACTCTAAATTAGATGCTGATACTTCATTAACCATCTTGCTAATATTTGCATCTCTTATTTCTGTTCTTTGTGCATAAATATTTGTAGAAGAAAAACTAACTAGTAATATTAAAAAGAAAATAAATTTTAATCTGTTCATGATAAGGTGTGTAATAATATGAATAGAAAGGTACAATCATTTATCAATAAATGTAAATTCACGAACAATAACGTTACTTAAAATATTAAATATGATGAAAAAAATTACTTTTAGTGCATTAGCAATAGGTTTGTGCTTTACTGCTTTTGCTCAAGAATCCCTTAATACTGCAGCTATAGCAAAAATTAGAGAAGAAGGATTAGACAATTCAAAAGTTTATGAAATTGCTCACCAAATCACTGATGTAACTGGACCACGCTTATCTAATTCTCCAGGATTAAAAAGAGCGCAAGAATGGACTATGAAATACATGAAAGAAATGGGCCTTAAAAATGTTCATTTAGAAGCATGGGGAGAATTTGGTAAAGGTTGGCAGGTTGATAAATATTATGCAGCTACAACTTCTCCATTTTATCGTCCGATTATTGCATCTCCAAAAGCATGGACACCAGGCACAAATGGCCCAATTAAGTCGGAAGTAATTTTAATTAAAGCAGATACGATAACAGATTTAGCAAAATACAAAGGTAAACTTAGTGGTAAAATTGTGATGATTGAATCAGCTACAATTATGCCTTTAAAAAATTCTTTTAAGCCAGATGTAATACGTTACACTGATGAAGAATTGAGTAAAATGGCTGCTGCAGAATTAGCGGTTGCCGGTGCTGCTCGCCCTGCTGCAGGTGGTAATCAAAGAGTTTTGATGATGAAAATGATGGCTGTTAGGGCTGCTATTGATAGCATGTTATTAGCTGAAAAAATTGGTTTAAAATTAACTTATGCAAGAGGCAGTTATGGTACATTCTTTACTAGTAATGGTGCTTCTTACAAATTAGATGCTAAACCAGTTAATCCAGAGTTGGAAGTAAGTAGTGAAGATTATCTTCATATCTTACGTTTATTACATAGCGGTCAAAAAGTAGAGGTAGAAGCTGATATCAAAACTTCGTTTTATAATCAAGATCCTAAAGGTTATAATGTAATAGGAGAAATACCAGGTACAGATTCTAAATTAAAAGATGAAGTAGTAATGATAGGTGGGCACCTTGATTCATGGCATTCAGCAACTGGAGCAACAGATAATGCTGCCGGTTCTACTGTAATGATTGAAGCAATGCGTATTTTAAAAGCAATTGATTTTAAACCAAAACGTACCATCCGTATTGCTTTATGGAGTTCTGAAGAGCAAGGGTTATTTGGATCTAGAGGTTATGTAAGAGATCATTTTGCAGATCCTGCAGATATGAAACCAAAAGCCGAGCATGAGAAATTAAGTGCTTATTACAACTTAGACAATGGTACTGGAACAATCCGAGGCATATATTTACAAGGAAATACTGCTGTAAAAGATATTTTTCAGGCTTACTTAACCCCATTTTCAGATTTGGGTGCCAAAACTGTAACTGTTGGAAATACTGGTGGAACTGATCACCAAGCGTTTGATGGTGTTGG
Organism: Sphingobacteriales bacterium; assembly: GCA_038243335.1. Taxonomy (GTDB): domain Bacteria; phylum Bacteroidota; class Bacteroidia; order Sphingobacteriales; family Sphingobacteriaceae; genus Pedobacter. Next base: position 5,638 of record JBBSRF010000069.1, on the reverse strand, counting down.
CTTACCTGGTTTCCAGTTTATCCAAGATCCAATGGATTACAACACACGTACTCACCACTCTAACATGGATACTTTTGATCGATTAGATTTAGATGATTTGAAAAAATCAGCAACAATTGTAGCTTCTTTTGTTCTCCATACATCAGAAAGAGCTCAAAAATTACCACGCAAAGAGATGCCTAAACCAGTAGCTCCTCGTCAGTAATTTATATATCTAAAAAACTCCAGCAATGAGCTGGAGTTTTTTTGTTTTTCTATGTTTAAAGCTCAAATTCCTGATGTCTATCTGGAATTTCTACATTTAAGAACCCTTTAGCGATTAGTTTTTCTCTAAAAACTTGCTGTACGTCATAATCGCCATGCACTAAAAATAATTTCTTGACTTTAGAAGCATCTTGACATGATACAAACTTCAAAAGATCTTCATAATCGCCATGAGCACTCATAGATTGAATACTTTGCACCTCTGCTACCACCTTAAATTGCTCTCCATAAATATATACTTGATCTACACCATTTTTCAATCTACCACCTAATGAACGTGGCTCGCAATATCCCACCATTAAAATAGTATTCTTACTATCACTAATGTTGTTTTTAATATGGTGCTTAACTCTCCCAGCTTCTGCCATTCATGACTCAGAAATAATAATACAAGGCTCTTGTTTAGCATTTAATGATTTTGATTCTTCTCCGTCTTTTATAAAATGTAAATTTTTAAAGTCAAATGGATTATCATCTATCTTTAAAATATCCAAAACATCATCATTATAACCTTCTGCGTGTTCTTCAATTATTTTAGTGGCTTTAGCAGATAATGGACTATCTACATAAACTTTAATATCTGGCAATTTACCCTCTAAATCTAAATTATTTAAAATATAAAGTAGTTCTTGCGTACGGCCAACGCTAAAAGCCGGAATAATCAATTTTCCTTTTTTCTGTACACAGGTTTTTAAAATCACTTCTAAAAAGACTTGTTCTGTTGGTTGTGCGTCTTTATGTAATCGGTTTCCATAAGTAGATTCTAATAGGATATAGTCTGCCTGAGGAAATTCTTGTGGTGACCTTAACAATAAATCTCCATACTGACCAACATCACCACTAAAGCTGATTTTAGTTGTTTTTCCTTCTTCTTCAATAGTTAAATGAACAGAAGCACTACCAATAATATGTCCTGCATCTATAAACTTTAAAGTAACACCGTCCATTAATCTGGTTTCATTTTCATATTCTACTGCAATAAAATATTCCATTGCTTTCAAAACATCATCTTCATCATATAAAAGCTCTTCTAATGGTAAACCCTTCTTTAAAAGTTTTTTATTTTTATACTTTAAATCACCTGCTTGTATTTTTGCAGAATCTAACAACAATATTCTACTTAATTCTTTTGTAGCCTCAGTCCCATAAATTACTCCAGTAAAACCCTCGGCAACTAATTTAGGAATTAACCCACTATGGTCTATATGTGCATGAGATAGCACTAAAACATCAACTTCTGCGGCATTAAAACCAAATTCAGAATTTAATTGATCCGTTTCAGAACCCATTCCCTGAAATAATCCACAATCAAGTAATATTTTTTTCCCATTTGCTAGGGTAATTAAATGCTTACTTCCGGTAACGTTTCTTGCAGCTCCGTGAAAAGATATTTTCATCATCAAAAAATTTATTTTTCAATATACTAAAAATAAATGTCGAAATATTTTGAAAACTAATTAATTAGTTTTAGCTTTAACATAAGTATTTGATTTAAAGTATAGTAATCATAGACAAATATTTATAAAAACACTCAATAACGAATAAAAATGAAGTATTATGGAAATTAAAGATTTAACTAAGGCAGAGGAACAGATCATGCAAATTGTATGGCAACTAGAAAGTGGGTTTGTAAAGGAGGTGATGGATTATCTGCCAGAACCTAAGCCAGCTTACAATACTGTTTCTACAATTATTAGAATTTTACAAGTTAAAGGTTTTATCGGACACGAAGCTTTTGGAAAAGCGCACAAGTATTTCCCATTAATAAGTAAAGAAGAATATAAAAGACATGCTACAGAGAAATTATTAGGCAATTATTTCGAAAATTCTGTAGAAAGCATGTTTTCTTTCTTTGTAAAAGAAGAAAAATTAGATTTAAGCGATGTGGATGAAATTTTGAAGATGATCAACAAAGTTAAAAACAAACCAAAATGACCTGGGCTCATTACCTCTTACAAGTAAATATTTACTTGATTATATTTTATTGCTTTTATAAGCTGCTTTTAAACAAAGAAACCTACTTTGTTTTAAATCGTTTATATCTAGTTTCTTCAGGAGTATTCTCTTTAGCAATTCCATTTTTGCGATTTGAATTATTTAGTGAGAAAATAGTAAGCAATAACTTATACATCAGTGTAAGCGAAATTAATACTGTAGTTAGTAATTACGCAGTTTTACCACAAACACAACAACAGTATGATTGGGGTAGATTAATTGTGATAATTTATTTACTTGGTGCAATGATCTATTTATTGAGTTTTTTATATCAACTATTTACAATTAACCAGCTGTTTAATAAAGCCGATGAAAATGTTGCTTTTTCTTTCTTAAATAGAAAATCAGTTGCCGCAAATTTACCAGAAAGAGCAACTATAGATTTACATGAGGATATACACGTTAAGCAATTACATAGCCTAGACGTTATCTTTTTTGAAATTATTGCTATTATAACTTGGTTTAATCCAGTAATATATGCCTATAAAAAAACCATTAAAAATATTCATGAATATTTAGCAGATGAGGCTGCTGCAAAATTTCAAGGTGATAAGGAAACCTATGCTATATTACTTTTAAGTCAGGCTTTAGGTATTAAACCAAACTCACTAACAAATGGTTTTGCAAGCAAATCCTTAATTAAAAAACGAATTTTTATGCTGCATAAAAAACGTTCTAAAAAAATTGCAGTTTTAAAGTATGGAATATTTGTCCCACTATTTGCATTAGCTCTTGTGCTTTCATCTGCAACAATTAGAAAAAATGATCAGATTCTGGCTGTTGCAGAAAAAATATCATTAGAAAATGCTAAAGCTATAGTAAAAAATGTTTTCAATACTTCTATAAAAATTATAAACTTAAAACCAACTGAATTAAAAAGTGAAACCATTTTAGAACAAAAAGTAATTTTAAATAGTAATACCGAGTTTAATTTAAGTGCGTTTACAGCTTTCTTTAACTACGTAGCCGCAACTATTAAATATCCTGAAGCTGCAGTTAGAAAAAGAATACAAGGAAATACGATTTTGAATTTTACAATTAAAAACGGACGAGTTATTGATATAATTCCACAAGTTGAATTAGGTTTTGGTTGTGATCAAGAAGTTGAAAATAGTATACTAAGCTTCAATTCAAACATACCACAAGATGGAAAATATAGCCTTACAGTGTCATTCAAATTAGATAATGCAAATACAGAATTTAAAAATCAAAATTTAACTGCTTTAGACTCATATAATGAACTTCAACCAATTATTATAAATGGCTATATAAATAAAGAAAAATTTAGTGAAGATAAAACAATTACAGAAACACGCCAAACTTTGCGTGCTTCAACAATAAATCTTGTAGATAATGCTATAGAAAATAAAGTAAACAATTACATTTCAATAGTTAGTCCGCCATTATTTAATGGCGGTATGGAAAAATTAAGTGCTTTCTTAGAAAAATCGATTATATACCCAATTGAAGCGCTAGATAATGACATACAAGGTATTATAATAGTGAATTTTAATGTAGAGAAAAATGGTAGCTTATCCAATATTAAAACAGATAAAAAAATAGGATTTGGTATAGATGAAGAAGCGATTAGGGTAATCAAATTAACAAAAAGTTGGACCCCAGCCATGCAAAATGGCAAAGCCGTTAAAGTTGCTTATAGCATACCTATTAAATTTAGTTTCGAACAACCAAAAAAACTGAGTAAGGGAACTATTATTGCTAGTATTCGTTTAAAAAATTATGATGAAGCAGAAAACCCTCCTCTATTTATTGTAGATGGGCAACTGAAAGCTAAAAGTATTTTTAAAAATTTAGACGCTAAAAAAATAGATCGAATTGATATTTTAAAAGAAGTTAATGCAATAGCGACGTACGGGAAAAAAGGAGAAAATGGCGCTATAATTATTACTTCAAAAAAACAAGAAAATCCAAGAGTGTCGGCAACTATTTTTAAATAGAAAAATTAAACCCTAAAACCCAATATCACATGAAAAAATTAATTTATTCATCGCTAATAGCGATGTTACTGCCATGCATTTGGTTAAAAAGCGCCTATGCTCAACAAAAAACAGATAGTACAGTTTATAGCTTCATTTCTATGGAAAGCCCACCCATGTATCCTGGAGGAATGTCTAGTCTTTACCAATTTTTAGGTGAAAATATAAGGTATCCTGCTGATGCATTGGTACAGAATGTACAAGGAAGCGTACTAGTTTCCTTCGTGGTAGAAACAGATGGCACCTTAAATGACATCAAAGTAGACAGAAAACTAGGTGCAGGAACAGATGAAGAAGCGGTAAGAGTCTTAAAACTAGCTAAAAGATGGAACCCAGGGATGGTAAATGGCAGACCTGCTCGTGTTAAATTCAATATTCCTATCAAGTTTTCAAATCCAAACTTTAAACTTAGTCCAGTAACGCCAAAAACGGTAGAAATACCTGGAGAAAATAATACAGGAGAAGATGCTATTTATAACTTTGTTTCATTAGAGAACCCACCGCAATATAATGGAGGAATGGAAAAATTTTATGCATTTATTGGAACAAATATTAAATACCCTGAAGAAGCAGTAAAAAATAAAATACAAGGCAACGTTTTGATGTCGTTTACTGTAGAAAAAAACGGAACTTTAAGCGATATTAAGGTAGATCGAAAACTGGGTTATGGTACAGACGAAGAAGCTGTTAGGGTTTTAAAACTTTCCGAAAAATGGATTCCAGGGCTAATAGATGGAAAAGAAGTAAGAGTTAAATACAGTATTCCAGTAAAATTTTCTTTAAAAAACTAATCATTTAATAATTAAATAGAATGAAAAAATTATATATCATATTTGGTCTTTCAATCTTATTGTTAGCAGCATGCGTAAACGAAAGTAAAGAAGAAAGTGCTGACTCTACTATTGTTACAATCACATCACCACCTCCATTACCGCCACCGCCACCAGAAGAAGACACTGTTGTGGATTTCAAATCTATGGAGACACCTCCTCAATATCCAGGTGGTTATTCAGCATTATATAAATTTATAGGTGATAATTTAAAATATCCAGAGACGGCTATAGAAAATAAAGTAGAAGGTAGTGTGCTAGCATCTTTTATAATTGAAAAAAATGGAACATTAACAAATATTAAAATTGAAAAGAAGAAGCTTGGATCAGGAACTGATGAGGAAGCAATTAGAGTACTTAAACTAACAAAAAAATGGGAGCCAGGTATTTCAAATGGAAAACCTGTTAGAGTTAAATTGAATGTCCGTAATGTTACCCATAGTTAAAAACGGTCGCTACGATAAGCCTATCGAATAGTTTTTCTCCAAAATATCTCCTGTTAAGTTTATAGACAAACTCGTTCAAATAAAGCTGAAGATATTTTCCCTTAAT
>JBBSRF010000068.1:0-10926 GCA_038243335.1 Sphingobacteriales bacterium | reverse complement strand
AGCTTACTATTTATTGGTCCAGGAAAATATAGTATTGATAAAAAGTAGGTTAAAAAGCTATTCTTAATTTTTATAAAAAAGGGCAATTTTCATTATGAAAATTGCCCTTTTAAAAGTTAATTGATAGTGACTTTTTCTAATGTTATGGTCTAGTATCCCAGAAAACTCTTTCTCCTAGAGATGCTTTTTGTTTACCACCAGCAATATTAGGATTTACATCCACTTCAGATTGAGGATAATATAAAGATCTAGGTGTAAATGTAATTACTGCATTAGCTGGCAGTGTAAGTGCTGGATATCCAGTTCTTCTCCAATCAGTCCAAGGCTCCATTATCACACCATAACTAGCAATATATTTTTGCTCAATAATTTGCTGTAATTTTTCGGCGTTAGTACCTGTTAAAGTACCTTGTGAGGCCAAATAAGTTGCTTGGTCAGCAGTAGATACTCCGGCAGCAGTTAATGATGCTACAATACCATCGTTAAAGAAAGTTTGTGCTGAACCAGTTACACTAAATCTTAATGCAGCTTCTGCTCTTATAAAATTATATTCAGCAAAGCTAGCCATTCTAATTGGGGCACTACCAGAATAAACAGTACCCGTTTGGGCTCCTCTTAAATAAGTATGTAATTTAGAGTACAGAGTAGAATTACTCGCAGCGCCCACAACTGCACCTCTATAGGTTGGAGCAGTAGGAAATGAAGAGAAATAAGAAGCTCTTCTAGGATCAGTTTTTGAATCCATTAAACTAACCAATTTATCTCCTGCTACTAAATATCCCGAACGTCCTGTTTCAAATTGATCAATTGGATTTCTACCACCAGCGATATCTATGAAACTCATTTGAAAATTATCTGCATTTGAACCAAAGAAAGTAGCTCCAGAAGCAATTAAAGTATTCATCTGAGCCGTAACAAAAGCAGGGTCTTTTTCTGAATAATGAAGATAAATTCTTAATTTTAAAGTATTTGCAAATTTAATCCAATTTGCTCTTGTAGATGCAAAAGATCCTGGATATATCGTTGAATTTACTCCTGGCGTTTGCTTTGAAACAGTTGCATTTACTTCTGTAATACCTTCATTAATTAGAGCGATCAATTCAGTGTAAATTTTTTGATCGTCATCATATTTAGGTGCTACATTTGCAGTAAGTTTCTGAGCTTCAGAGTAAGGTAACTTTCCGTAGGCATCAACTAGTACTTGATACATGTATGCCTTCATAATTTTAGAAACTCCAGAATAATTTGGGCTACCTTCTGCAGTAGCAATTCTAATGATATTTTCAATATCATTTAAAATATTTGCATAGGCTGTACCAAATAAATTATTTGAGTCATTACCAGTTACATTGTACTTATCATACTCTTGTGTTTGATTCAAAGCACCGGTACTTTGACCTGAGTACTGTTGCATAAACAATGAGGTATACCTATTCATATCACTTCCAGACCAATAAGCTAGGTTAGTGGTAACAGATGTTAAAATTGTTGAAAGAGGTGCCTGAGCAATTGCATCTGGATCCTTATTAATGTCATAAAACTTTTCGCATGAACTAAATGTTAGCGTTAACGTTGTTATGAGGATGATGTATATAAATTTAAATTTTTTCATAATTATAGTTTTATAGCGTTAATCTAAGGTTTACACCAAATGTTCTTGTATTTGGCAATGAATTATACTCTAATCCCTGAGCATTTGATACGCCTAAAGCATTTTGCTCAGGATCGAAATGTGGATAATTTGGAGCATTTAAGTATAAGTTTCTTCCAAATACTCCAACCTCTACGTTACCAAATGGTGTTTTATTAAGCATTCCTTTAGGTAATTTATAACTTAAAGCAGCCTCTCTAATTCTGAACCAAGAAGTATCATAAATAAATCCTTCAGCTGAAACATATTTACCACTATTACCATAATATAACTGAGATGAAATCATGGTTGTATTAGGCTGGCCATTAGCATAAACACCTTCAAACATCTGGTTTTTCAAAAGCACATTATTGGCGTCATACCTTGATAAAGAAGCAGTTTCTATTGACACACCATTTCTCTGTAAATCTCCAATATTTCTTGAATATTGATCTCCACCATGTCTCTTATCTAATAATACACTTAGGCTAAGTCCTTTGTAATTAAAACTACTTTGGATTCCTGCTGTCCAATCTGGATTTGGATTTCCGATTTTAGTTACACCTGAAGTTGCTTGCGGCAAACCTGCAGCAGTTAATATAAGCTGTCCACTGGCATTTCTTAAATAAGAATTACCATAAATTGCTCCGTACTCTTGACCAGCTACCAATCTAATGTTAGGTGTAGTAAATCCTCCCAAAGTAATTACTGATACGCCAGGCGCTAATTCATCTACTATAGATTTGTATTTAGTAAAGTTAACACTTATATCCCAATAGAAATCTTTAGCTTTAATTGGCGTACCACTTACCAACAATTCAACTCCTTTAGTAGATAGTTTACCTGCGTTTTTCGCTACAGAAGTAATGCCCGAAGCTGCAGAAAGCGGAACTGATAAAATCACGTTCCTTGTTTTCTTGGTATAGTAAGATCCGTCTATTGTTAATCTATTGTTGAAAAAACCAAATTCACCACCAAATTCAATTTCACGAGTAAATTCAGGAGTAATATCAGGTTGTCCTGCTCCATTACTTAATGTAAATGCAGTTAAACCACCATAAGGAAAGATAATGCCTGATGTAAAACCATCGCTTGCCCCACTTTGATTGTAATACGTATCTGTTCTATAAGCTGCAGCACCTTTACCCACTTCTCCAACATTCGCTCTTAATTTAATTGTGCTAATATAGTTGTTTTTGATTTGAGGAAAAGCTTCTGTTAATTGAAAGCTTAAAGCAGCAGCTGGATAAAAAATTGATCTATTTGCTTTAGTTAACGTTGAAGAATAGTCATTACGTGCTTTCAAATCTAAAGTCAAATAATTTTTATAATCTATAATAAAATCTCCGAAATAACCTGATAATCTTGTTTCAGTACTACCTTTAGAAGGGAAAAATGTAGTTGCATTTTGTAGGTTATTATAACCTGGAACAGATAATGTATAACCACTAATTGATGAAGATGCGCTGTAATTTTGAACAAGCTCATTACCTATAGTTAATGATAAACCAAAATCACCAAATTTCTTATTTGCAGTAACAGTTGTATAAGTGTTCAAATTTCTAACTACATTCTCATCATCTACAATACCACCTACCGATCGGCCAGTAGAACCTGTAAATCCTCCACCTCTATTTCCAACCTCATCGAAACCTTTGCTTCTTTTGTTATAAAAATCGGTACCGATTTTCACATCTGCATGTATCCAATCAAGAATGTCATATCTAGCATTAATGTTTCCATATACTCTATTGATGTCATCATTGTATTTGTTATATTTAATAGACCAGTAAGGATGATCTTCGCCGCCATACCACAATTGATTACCTGTTGCGTCCTCAAATGGAGTATTCGTTAAATCATAACTTCTTGGCGTAAAGTAAGCTCTAAATAATGGATTTGACAATTGATTACCTTGTCCAGTACGTATAGAATTGTTACTAGTATAGGTAAATGATGCTCCTACAGTAAGTTTATTCGTTACTTTAGTTGATCCGTTAAAAGAAACATTGTTTCTTATAAGTCTATTATTAGCTATCAGATAAGTTTCTTTTAAATTACCATAAGACACCCTAAAATTTGATTTGTCTCCACCACCCGAAAAACTGATGTTGTTTTGAAGATTTACAGAAGTTTGGAAAATATCCTTTACATTGTCTGGGTAAGCTGTTAATACCTCTGGTTTTCCAAAGAAATTTGTAACTGTTTGACCAGTAATTCTAGGTCCCCAAGTAGTTGAAGCCCCTGTTCCACCGCCTAATGCTAAGCCACCAGATGTTGAAGAAACACTTCCTGGAGTATATACGCCATTATTTCCCTGAGCATATTCATTTTGATACTCAGGCAATCTGTTAACTTCTCCAACATTGTAACTTGAACTGATTGAGATCGCATTTTTTGCGCCTTTACTTCCTTTTTTAGTGGTAATTAAAATTACACCAGAAGCAGCTCTTGAACCATAAAGAACAGTAGCCGCAGCACCTTTAAGCACTGAAATACTTGCAACATCTTCAGAATTAATATCTGCAGCCCTGTTAGAATTAGAAGCTCCAGACTGCAAAGCCTGTCCACCGCCACCATTATCAATAGGCACACCATCAATTACATATAAAGGTTGATTGCTACCTGTAAAAGTAGTAAAACCACGAATAATTACACTTGATCCAGTAAATGCACCACCTGCTCCATTTACACGTACCCCTGCCACTTTAGCTCCTAAAGCATTTGTGATATTAGATGTTTTTGCCGTAGTAAGGTCTGCTGCAGAAATTAAACCAGTACCATAACCTAAAGATTTTTTACTTCTTTCAAGTCCAAATGAAGTAACTACAACTTCACTTAAAGCCTCTGAATCAGGAGCTAAAGATGCATTTACTACAGCACCCGAAATAGTAATGGTTTGACCAACAAATCCTAAATAAGAGAACATTAAAGATTTAGCATTTGCTGGTACTTTTAAAGAGAATTTACCGTCTAGATCGGTTGTAATGCCCACATTAGGCATGTCTTTAACTTTTACGGTTACACCTGGGATAGGTAATCCGTCTTCACTTGATTTAACTGTACCTGTTACCGTGCGATCTTGCGCAAAAGAAGTTACAGAAACGAAAATCAAAATGAATAAACTTAGTACAAGTTTTTTCATAATTACATTATTTTTATTTAATTTAAATTAGTTAATTTTTTAAATGTAACAAATAAATATCATTACGAAATAAAATTTTATTAGGTAAGTAAAAATTAAAAATTTTACTTTTTAATTTTGTTTCTTTTTATAAAGAAATAATACCATTATCCTTTTTAAATAAAACTTAAAAAGATTGCGTACCCTTACTATATCAAAACCTTATTTCATAAGATTTTAGGTAAGATATTGTGGAAATTTGAAAGTCACGAACTAGGTATATTTTTAAGAATTGCAAAGCCTAAATATCAGAGAATTTATTTGACAGAATTAAATATTATCGCAATCAACTTAACGCATAAAGATATCGATTAAGAAATTCTTTTTGAATTAGATAAATATAAAAACATTAATTAAATTAATTCTTAAACAAAAAGGGCAGTTTTCAATATGAAAACTGCCCTTTTTGTTTAGTTAAAGAATATTATCTCCAACCCGCGTTTGAAGTATTAATTCCATCTGCTTTGATAACCGTACCAAAAGTATAAAATGGCATTGGTGCTCCAAGCGTTTGAAGAATTTTAGCTGGTACAGGGAAATGTAATGGGGTTCCTTTTTGCAATAAATTTAATTTGCGCATTGCGAAAAACTGTATACCACTACCTGTAGTAAACATTTCTACATTACGCTCATGATGAATTGCAGCAATTAAATCTGCTTTTACTGCAGCAACAGGAGCCATTTGACCTCTTGTTACACGAGTACCAGCATTAATGATATCAGCAGCTCCAGCTAAATCAGGCGCAGCGCCATAAACTCTAGCTTCAGCTTTTAACATATCGTTTTCTGCTTTCATCACATCAGGCTTAGGACCGATAGAATTTACATATTGATCATCATATCTAGAGAATCTATAATCTGAAAAATGATAATATCCTCTTGCAGCATTAAAATCATTAGACTTTAAGTATTGAAAATCTGATAATAATCTTTTGTCTTTAGGGTTGGTTGCCTCAGGTGGATAAGGGAAAGCTGCAGTATCATCCCAATGACTAGGCTGAGTAGCAGGGTCCATCATATTAACAACATACATATCTACACGGCCCCAACCACCAGTTGTTAAATAATCGCCAGCTTCAAAATACCATTTACTAGTACCATCCATTATTATAGTAAAATCACTAGTAATTCCTGCATCAGCATAAGTTTTAACTTTAGCCCAATCTGCGGCATTTAATTCTGTCTGATTTCTTGGCATATTAGCTAAAATTTTAGCTGCCATAGTATTACATAGTTTCTTAAATTCTACATTTGAGTAATCAGCACTTGTACCTAACCATCCAGAAGGGATAGTAAATGTACCAGCCGATAATGCAATGGCTTCATTTAAGTATTTTATCGAAGCTGCTGCTACATCTTGATATTTCGAAGCCGCTGCCAATTCTTGTGGAACTGTAGTTTTTTCATCAACGATGAACGCCTTATCATACATTAAAGCCAAATAACCATAAGCTACCCCCATATTGAATTTAGCAAAAGCTCTAACTTTATCATTATCTGCGCCACCACTAATTTTTAAACCATCATCCATGGATTTAATTACTAAAGAAGCCGTATTAATCGCTGAGTAGAATTGGCTAAATGGATAATTTGTTAACCCCGCATTCGAATAACTAGGTGCATTATCCCATGCATTGTTTCTAGGTTCGTAAGAAACATCACGCATGCCAAAGTTACCATAAGAACAAGTGGTATTGTCTGCTGATACAGCAAGCATAGGTTCCATTCCGCTTGCACTATGCATACCTTTAAATACGGTATTCCACAATCCACTGGTAACATTTGCAACGTCTTCACCAGATGAATAAACTTTTTTAAAATCTGGTTCATTGCCATTATTTACATCTAATAAGTCTTTCTTACAACTTATTGAGATGAGTGTAATGACAAAAAAGCTAAGTATTATTTTTGAAAATTTCATGTTTAATTCTTTAAATTATTAATATTAAAAATCTAACGTTAATGAGAACGAATAATTTCTATAGTTAGGATTCATATAAATTCCATCATAAGGCATTCTTAAAGATCCAACTTCTGGATCATAACCAGAATATTTAGTGAATGTTAGTAGATTTCTACCTATTACTCTAAAGTTTGCTCCTTTGATTGCGTCGAAACCTAACATGCTTTTCAATTTATCTTTTCCTAATGAGTAACCTAATGCAACTTCTCTAACTTTTAAATATGTTCCATCTTCTACCCAATATGCATTCGGATCATTTTTATCATACATACCACTAAACCAGTAATCGTATGCTTTTTTCTCACCAACAGGCACATTAGACATGTCCATTCTTTTACTTACTAAGTTAAAAGCTAGGCGTTGATCTTTACCATTGTAAATGTCGCCACCTTGTTTCCAGTCTAATAAGAAGTAAAAAGTAAGTCCTTTGTATTTAAAGGTATTTGTTATACCCATGTTAAAATCGGCATTACCATCACCAATTTTACCATACCAATCACCACCATTTTCTCTTAAACGTGTAGGTAATTCATTAAGTTTACCTAGAGAGCCTTTTGGCACAACATACCCATCACTATTTAACTCATAATCTCCAATTGTTTTTCCAGTAGGTAATTGTTTAGACATGTCATCTAAACTACGCACATGCTTATAACCATACATTGCTCCATAAACCTCTCCTTGTTTAACGTAAAATAAACTTTGATCACCCATGTTACCATCAGCATAAAGGTATGGTGCAATTGGCAATTCGGTTATTCTTTGTCTAACTCTTGAGAAAGTAAAGTTTGTATGCCAAGAAAAATCTGGTCTTTTAATCCAATTCGCACCTAAAGTAATCTCCAAAGTATTTGATTTAACAGCTCCTGCATTTTGATACTGGCTATTAAATCCATCATTTAAAAATGGAATTAATGGAACGTTTAAGAATTGATCTTTAGTCTCAGATTTAGCATATGTTGCTTCAAAATTAAATCTTTTTAAGAAATCAGCATTTAAACCTATCTCAATTTCACGTGTTTTAGATGGCTTTAAGAAAGAATTTCCTTTCTGATCGGCTTTTGCAACTCCGTTACTTAAGCTGTATACTTCATATTGCCAATCAAATCCTGGTCTAATACCAGCTGTACCTATTGCAGCTCTAACTTTTAACTCATCAATACCGTTGATTTTAAAGTCTTGACTAATACGATAAGCACCTGATACTCTGTAGTAAGGATTCCATCTTGCATCTGAACCAAATAAAGAAGAACCATCATATCTATACATTGCATCCAATAAGAACTTATCCTTATAATCTAAACCTACAATAGCGAAATAATTTTGAGCTTTTTCATTTTCTTTATAAGAGCTACCATCAGCAATTGACAATACATTTTCGAAGTTTTCTACTCCTGAAATTATGAAAGTATTTGCAGAAATGTTGTTAGACTCATATTTATTGTTTTCATATAAATATGATAATTTTCCTTTAACAGACAAATCACCAAATCTCTCACTTAAATTTAAAGTAAATTGGCTGCTTTGGTTATTTCTTTCATTGGTACTTTGAGAAATACTTCCTTTAGAATAAGCCATAAAATTAGTTGCCGCTGTTCCACCAGAACGAAGCCAGAAATCTTTCGGATTAATATTTTCAGATCTGTAATTTTGAATCTCAATAGAATGAGATAAATCTAAATTTATCCAATTTGCAATTCTCACATTTGCATAATAGTTACCCAACCATCTACGAGATTTATTATTTGTTTTTGTTTTATAAAGAGGGTATAAAGGATTAGTTGACTCTTGATTAAAATTATTGTTTCGCAAATAATAAGGTTGTCCATCTGGATTTTCACCCATTAAATTTACATCACGTTCTTGGCGTGCAATATTATAAAATAATGAACCACCACCACCTGGGCTTTGTACATTTCTATTGATAAATAAGTTTGTAGCTCCAACTTTTAACCAAGAGAAAATGTTTTGATCATAATTCAATCTAAAATTTTGTCTTTTGTACCCATCAGTAAGTGCGATTACACCCGTTTGAGCATTATTCTCAAAAGAGGCATATACATTACTTTTTTCTGAACGATTAGATACAGAGATAAAGTTTGTATAATTCGTTCCAGTAACAAAGAACTCGTCTTGTTGATTTCTCATTACTCCATAAGAATTATCTAAATAATGATCCTTATCAATCTTTCTGTTACCTGCAATACCTACATTGAAACCAGCATCTTTATATCCAGCAGGATAAGTAACACCTGCATATTTAGTAAATTGACCTTTATAAGTTTCCCAATCAGCTGCTAACTCGTAAGGATGAGAATCTGCAACTTCTAAATTTTTAGCTAAATTTTGCAAACCGTACTCATTTCTCATAGTTACAGCAGTTTGATTAATTGCTAATCCTTTACCTCTTTTGGTAGTAATTGCAATAACACCATTACCTGCTCTTGAACCATATAGCGCAGATGCAGCAGCACCTTTTACTACTTCCATAGACTCTACATCATCAGCATTTAAATCTGCTAAGCTTCCGCTCATAAGCACACCATCTACAACAATAAGTGGTCCAGAATTAACATTATTTAAGTTGTTATCGCCTCTCAATAAGATATCTATTGATTGTCCAGGAGCACCTCCTGATGAAGATGCTTTTAAACCAGCAACTTTACCAGATAATGCTGAAGAAAGAGAAGAAGGTGGAACAGCCGTCAATTGCTCAGCTGTAACTTTAGTAACCGAAACGGTCATTTTTTCTTTCTGAGTAGCTCCCGCAACACCCGTAACAATAACTTGGCTTAAGACTTTTAAATCTGGCGATAAAGCCACATTTATTTCAGCACCATTCACTACTTTTTCTACCGAAATAAAGCCAATAGAAGTAAAAACTAGTGTTTCTCCATTTTTGGTGTTAATTTGATACTTTCCATTTGATGAGGTTGAAACCCCAACTCTTGACCCTTTAATTTGAACCGATACTCCCGGTACTGGTAGGTTGTCTTCTGCACTTGTTACAGTACCCGTAGTTACCCTATCTTGCGCAAAAATACTTGACGCAGATAGCAAACATACGAATAGACTCAGTAAAAGTTTTTTCATAATTACATTAGTTTAGTTTAAATTTAATTAGTTAGTTTTTTAAATGTAACAAAAAAATTTCTTTAATAAAAAATATTTACTTTTTTTTCCCAAAAAAAATATTTGAAATTAATAAGTGTTTAAACGCCTATTAATCAATGAATTTTGAAATAATTATATTTGAAAAAAAGTTAATAAAGACTATTTAGGCTAAAAAATCCATCCTGATTTTAATTTTACAAAAAATTGACCTTTTAAATCTATGGTAAAATTTCTCTATAAAACAAAAAAAGGAACTCGATTAAAAGTTCCTTTTTGTTATGAATTAATATGTTTCACTATCTGGGGGAATCCCATAATCTACATACTTAACCTTATCTTTAATATTCTTTTTATTAATAAATAAAGATTTTACGGCATTGAAAATTCCTGATAGATGCTCTGCATCTAAAGATTTACCAATTTTACCTGAAACAACTGCACCTAGTGCTTTTGTGATAAAACCTGAACCCCTAAGCAACGTATTGTTTAATAACATTGGCAATAGAACTGACATAATCTTACTACTGATATGAGTCTTATCGTCTAGTTTTAAAAAACCATTAGGTGTAGCATATTTTTTAATGATGCTGAATAGAGAGAATTGATTAATATAAGCTTTCGAATCTATTTTTAACAGCTCCTCCTTAACCTTATATTCAGCCTTTAATAGATTTAGTTGTCTATTTAAGTCATTCAAGTTTTTAATGTGATTATAATTTCTCTTCATTGTCTTCATCTTTATCAGCCACTTTATCAAAATACTTTCTGATAAATAGATTAACTATAAACTTTTCAATGTATTTATCCTTCGTTAAGAAAACAATTATAGATAGCAATAAGTAAATACCTGCAACGCATCCAAATCCGGCTGCATAACTACCTAAAACTTCTGATAAATAAAGTGCCAATGTGATTGATGCAAACAAAAACGCAAACACAAAGCATAATATTACCCACATATTGGTAATTAGATCTGCAGACATCTTAGTAGTTTTTTGTAAAATAGATAGTTTAATATATTCTATTCTAGTTTCT
>JBBSRF010000067.1:0-11030 GCA_038243335.1 Sphingobacteriales bacterium | reverse complement strand
TATTCCGTTTTTGTCAAGCATGTTCTCTTTTTTAACCACAAAGGCACAAAGGGCACAAAGTGAATTTTAAAATTTTATCTATTCTTTGCTCCTTAATCTTTTTGTCTAACCGTTCTTTGCTCTATTCTTTTCTCATATTTTTCTCCTTGAAAAATGCGATGAACATAAACACCTGGTGTATGAATTTGATCTGGATCTAACTCCCCAGCTTCTACTAATTCTTCCACTTCTGCAATTGTTGTTTTACCAGCCATAGCCATTACGGGATTAAAATTTCTACTGGTAGAACGGAAAATTAAATTACCTGCTGTATCACCTTTCCAAGCTTTTACCAAAGCAAAATCTGCATCAAAAGCATATTCCATTAAATAATCTTTACCATTAAAGTTTCTAATTTCTTTACCTTCCGCTACCTCGGTGCCAACTCCTGCAGGCGTAAAAATTGCAGGCATACCGTAACCAGCTGCTAAACAACGCGTAGCAAGTGTACCTTGAGGAATTAAATCAACTTCTAATTCTCCGCTTAACAATTGGCGCTCAAACTCAACATTTTCACCAACATAAGATGAAATCATTTTTTTTACTTGACGAGTTTGAAGTAATAAACCTATACCAAAATCATCTACACCAGCATTGTTTGCTATACAAGTTAAATTTTTTACACCTTTTTTAACTAATGCATTAATGCAATTTTCTGGAATGCCACAAAGACCAAAACCACCTAGCATTAATGTTTGTCCATCTTTTATGTCTTTGATAGCTTCATCAGCACCAGCTACTACTTTATTTATCATATATGATTATGTTTATGGCTAAATTAGAAAGATATTAATCGCAATGCAAATAATTAACCTACAATTTACATTGTAAAACACAAACTAAGGAAAATTTAAAAACAGCACAAAATACTTTTAAAAAGCAATGTTTTAATTAAAAAATGTCTTTTTAAGTTTTTAATTTATTTACCCTAAGTAGACATAGCTAATTCCATCTCCGCCTCTATCTGCATGTTCATCCTCAACTTTGGTAACTTCTTTATGTTTTTTGAGATATTCTCTTATTAGTTTTCTTAAAATGCCATCGCCCTTACCATGAATTAATTTTACTGATGGGAAACCTAACATTATCGCTTTATCCAAATAATTTTCGACCTCTTGTAAGGCAATTTCTCCTCTCATACCTCTTAAATCTAATTCAGCATTAAAGGTCATAATCGCATCATTCAATCTTCCGGAAAAGGAATTACTTTGTACAACTTTTTTGGCCTGGCGATTACTTATCTTTTGAACTCTATTTTTCTTGACAACTGAACGTAAATCACCTAAAGCTAAAACTAAGTTATCTCTATTAATTTCTAAAACCTGACCGCTAGTTTCTGTATTAACAAGCTGAACCCAATCTCCAACTAAAATTGTAGAGTCATCAAACTTCAGGACAGCCTTTTTCTCCTCTTTAACCTCATTTTTAACTAAACTCTTTTGTAAGTTTTGTCTTAATCCTTTGGTTACAACTTTATCAGCTTGGTTTTCTTTAATTTGTGCAATGGTATTTTCTACTAATTTATTCGCATCCCGGATAATATTTTGAGCTTCCAATTTAGCTTCTTTGATTAAAATCTTTTTATTCTCTTCTAAAAACAATTTTAATTTTTCATTATCAGCTACTAAATTTTTCACTTTATTCTGCTGATTAGCAAGTTGTACTTTAGTCTCATGAATTTGACGTTTTTCTTTCTCTAAATCGACCAGCAAACTATCAATACTATTTTGATTCGTACCTGTCTTTTCTCTAGCCAATTGAAGAACTTCCTTTTGTAGACCAATATTCTGTGCAATTTCAAAAGCATAAGAACTTCCTGGTTTTCCCAAATCTAAAATATACAATGGTTTCATTTTGCTGTTATCAAATAACATTGAAGCATTTTCTAAACCTTCTGTATGACCAGCAAATAGTTTTAAATTAGAATAGTGAGTTGTAATTACGCCTCGAACTTTTTTTCGATTCAATACCTCTAAAACTGCTTCGGCCATCGGTCCTCCAAACTGTGGATCAGTTCCTGTTCCAAATTCATCAATCAATATTAGTGTTTTTGGCGAAGCGTGTTCAACAAAATAACGCATCTTAGTTAAATGAGCACTATAAGTACTTAAATCAGATTCTATAGATTGATCATCGCCAATATCTGCAAAAATTTGGTCGAAAATACCCATTTCACTTGCTTCATCAACCGGAACGAGTAAGCCTGTTTGTAACATCATTTGCAACAAACCAACAGTTTTCATACAAACAGATTTACCGCCAGCATTCGGGCCAGAAACTAAAACAACTCTTAAATTCTCGTTAATATGAATATTTAACGGAACTACGGTTTTTTTCTCTGCAGCAAATGACAATAGTAATAATGGATGTTTGGCATTTATTAGTTTAGTTTTAGCTTCTTTTACCAATAAAGGCATATTAGCATCAATATCTATAGCAAAAAGAGCCTTTGCTCTCACAAAATCTAATTTAGTTAAAAAACCATGATATGATAACAGCAAAGGAGTATAAGGTCTTAGCTCAGTTGTTATTGTAATTAAAATTTTAATAATCTCTCTTCTTCTATCAAACTCTAAGTCTCTCAGTTTATTATTTAAGGTAAAAACTTCTTCTGGTTCTAAATAAACAGTTTGTCCACTTGCAGATTCATCGTGTATAAATCCCTTTAGCTTTCTTTTATTTTCTGCTAAAATAGGAATACACATTCTCCCATCTCTAATGGTTAAGCTGCCATCGGCAACCCAATTTTTGCCAACAGCCATCCTATAAATAGAATCCATTCTTTTACGAACTTCTTGCTCACCTTTTGAAATTTCTGAAGTTATTTCTTGCAATTGAGGAGAAGCATTTGGTTTTAGCTTTCCTTTTAAATCTAAAACTACTTCAATCTTTTTTAAGATATTCTTTTCAATTGGTAAATGTTCAAATAGTGCTTCCAAATTGGGATAGATTTCTTTTCTGTCATCAAAAAATCTTAATACAGAGAAAACGGTTTGTAATGAAGCATAGATTTGAAATAGCTCTTCTTCAATTAAGTAACTTCCTTCTACCCTAATTTTATCAGCAAGAACTTTAATATCAAAAAAAGCACTAATTTGTAATGGCTCTTGATTCTCTAGTATACTCTTAAACTCACTTGTTTGACGCAAAAATTTATTGATCTGATCAAATTTAGTCATCACCTGCATCTTTTTTACCAAAGCTTGACCCATTGTACTTAAACAATGTCGATGAACCATTTGTCTAATTTCATTAAAGCCTAACCTTTCTTGGCAGTTTTCTGGATATAACATATTATAGACGAGATAAACTTAAAGTGAAATCAAAAGGATTATTCTGATACTGTAATCCTGAAGGTCGAGTTACAATATTTACTAATACAACAAGACTAATCGGTTTTTTATTTTTTGATTCTAATTCAGCAGCATTTTTTTTGTCATATTTTGCATTCTCTAAATTGAATTTTTTTTCTACACCCGCATAAATTTTATCTAAAATTAATGGGTGACTATAATAATAATCCATACTTTTATTATATATCGCAGAATCTATTCCAAATTTTTTATAAATACCATTATAATAAGAAGATGCAATTATTTTAACGGTATCTTGATTAATAAATGTAATTAAATAACCATCTACAACATGTATATCAAATAATACTTTTTCCATTTTATCTGGCTGAATTATTTCTTTAGGAATACCTTCATTACAGCCTTGAATGAGTAAAAAAATTATAATGATGGGCAAAAATCTTTTCATTATTTATAAAACCTTTCTTATTTCTTAGTCAAATTGAACTAAGGTTGTTAATTTTACCAAAAATACTGATAAATGAGCATTGCAGATAACATATTAAAATATAAAAATGAATTGGATAATAACGGCGCTAAATTAGTAGCCGTTTCTAAGAATCATCCGGCAGATGCGGTTACAGAAGCCTATAACGCTGGGCAAAGAATTTTTGGAGAGAACTTAGTGCAAGAAATGGTAGAAAAACAATCAAAACTACCCCTTGATATTGAGTGGCATTTAATTGGACATTTACAAAGTAATAAAGTGAAATATATTGCTCCTTTTGTAAAATTGATTGAATCTGTTGATAGTTTAAAGCTTTTAAAAGAAATTAATAAACAAGCATTAAAAAACAATAGAATAATTGATTGCTTGTTACAAATATACATTGCAGATGAAGAAACTAAATTTGGGTTAGGTTTTGATGAAGCAATAGAACTTTTAAGAGATGAAGAATTTGAAAATTTAAAAAATATTAGAATTGTTGGTTTAATGGGAATTGCTAGTAATAATGTTTTAGAAGGACAGACAAAAGCCGAATTTCAAGAATTAAAGGTGCTTTTTGATGGTATAAAATTAAGCTTCTTTAGAAAAGAAGATAGTTTTAAAGAAATTTCGATGGGTATGTCTGGCGATTATAAATTAGCGATTGAGCGAGGAAGTACAATGGTTAGAATTGGCAGTAATATCTTCGGTAAAAGAATAATTAAAAATTGAGAAGCCGAGAAAAAGCAATGAGAAAAGAACAACAAAAAAATATTTAGATAAAAACAATAAAATGACCATAAGATACGCAACAGAAAAAGATTGCCCTCGTTTATTAGAATTGATTAATGAATTGGCACTTTACGAAAAAGCTCCTGAAGAAGTTACGGTTACTTTAGCAGAGTTTCAAGATGCAGGTTTTGGAAATAATCCAGTATGGAAAGCGTATGTTGCAGAGGAAAATGACATCATTCTTGGATTCGCTTTGTTTTATACCAGATACTCTACATGGAAAGGTTGTCGTTTATATCTTGAAGATTTTTTGGTAACTGAACAAGCCAGAGGAAAAGGTATTGGCAAATTATTATTTGATAAAGTTATCGAAGAATCTAAAAATGGAAATTACAACGGAATGGTTTGGCAAGTATTAGATTGGAATGAACCAGCTATTAATTTTTACAACAAATATGCAGCAACTATTGAGAGTGGTTGGTTAAATGGCTCTTTCACTGCAGCACAAACGCAAAGCTTATGAAAAAAATAATTTTGTTTTTTGCTATAACATTACTTTTCACTGCCTGTAATAATGAAAAAACTAAGGAAAATAATTATGCTGAAGATAATATTTCTGACACTTTAGTTTACACGTATGATTCTGTAAAAGTTTATAGTAAAAATTTCATAAAAGACAAAAATGGCTTTAGCGATAGTACTAAGGCTACGATTACCTATCCTGTTTTCAAAAATGATACATTAAACAATTATATTGAAAGAAAAGTAACTGCCTATATTTCAGAAGAAGAAAAACAAATATCTTATCAATACTTAGCTAATAGTTTTGTTAAAGGTTATGATGATTTTTTTTCAGAGAATAAGGAAACATTTCAAAATTGGTTTTTAATGATAGGTATTAGTGTATTAAATCAGAAAAAAGATTACATCGCTTTGCAATATTTACATTCTGATTATTCTGGAGGAGCCCATCCTAATACAAACTTTTTTTTTATTAATTATAATCTAAAAAGTAATCAGCCTATTACTTTAGATTCGCTAATTAATCAAAGTCAAAAATTACAATTAACAACTATTGGAGAAAGAATTTTCAGAAAAAATGAAAAAATATCTGCAAAAGCAAATCTACAAGATGGATATTTTTTTGAGAATGGAAAATTCTATTTACCAGAAAACTTTTACATTAGTGATAGAGGTTTAGTATTTCTATATAATCCATATGAAATTAAGCCTTATGTTGCTGGAATTACAAAACTTTTAATTCCTTTTGCTGACTTAAAAAACATTACAAAGTTAAATACTATTTTATCATCATCTAATTAATGCAAGTATTTAAATTCGGAGGTGCGTCTGTTAAAGATGCAGAGGGTGTTAAAAACCTGACCAAGATTGTACAAGGTTATCCAAAAACTAACCTTCTAATTGTAGTTTCTGCTATGGGCAAAATAACTAATAAATTAGAAGAATTAACATCAGCATATATTAGAGGAGATGAAATAATGCATCAATTATTTGATGAAGTTAAAGCATTTCACTTTGAGATTATTAGTGCGTTATTTAAAGACCGAAAAAACCCAATTTATGACGATGTAGCAAACACGTTTGTAGAAATTGAATGGTTATTAGAAGAAGAAGCGAGCGATAGTGCTGATTATCTCTATGATCAAATTGTGTCAATTGGCGAATTAGTTTCAACTAAAATAATTGCTGCATACTTAAATTTAGTTGGCACTTTTAGTATTTGGCAAGATGCAAGAAACTATATACATACGGATAATAATTATCAAGACGCTAATGTAATTTGGGATAAAACTGAGTTACAAATTAAGAAAAATTTACCAAGTTTTTTAGAGAAAGGTATAGTTGTAACACAAGGTTTTATTGGAAGCACTAGCGAAAACTTTACAAGCACATTAGGCAGAGAAGGATCTGATTATTCTGCGGCAATTTTCTGCGCATGCTTAGATGGAAGCTCGCTAACAATTTGGAAAGATGTGCCAGGTGTGCTAAATGCAGACCCAAAATGGTTTGATCAAACAGAAAAAATTTCAGAGTTATCTTACCATGATGCCATAGAATTAACTTATTATGGCGCAACTGTAATTCATCCCAAAACAATTAAACCAATACAAAATAAAGGAATTCCGCTCTATGTTCGTTCTTTTTTAGAGCCAGATGCTGAGGGAACTACTATTACAAATATTGCTACTTCATTAGCTATTCCTTCTTTTATCTTTAAAGTAAATCAGGTTTTAATTTCTATTTTACCTAAAGACTTTTCTTTTATTATTGAAGAAAATTTGAGTCATATTTTTAGCATCTTCCATAAAAACAAGGTGAAAGTTAATACCATGTTAAATTCTGCCATTAGTTTTTCTGTGAGTGTAGATAATGATGATGAAAAAATTAAACAATTAATTATTGATTTATCAGAAACTTACAAAGTAAAATACAATAAAGATTTAGAATTGGTTACAATCCGGTATTACAATCAAGAAACATTAGATAGAGTAATAGTTAACAAAGATGTTTTACTAGAAGTTAAAAGCAGACATACTTGTCAGATTGTAATGAAAGACAGGCATAAAGACTAATTCTGATTAAAAGTATAATGAATAAAAATATTTTAAATGAAGAAGTGCAAGCATACATCAATTCGCATATCAATACAGATGTAAACATAATTGCATTAGCAAAACCTTTGTTTAAAAATGTGAGTTCAGCTGAATTAGCCTCACAAATTTTCGCAAAAAAGAAAAGTAATTTTAAACTGCCAACTTGGTTTAATACTAATGAAATTTATTATCCTGTCCTATTATCAATAGAACAATGTTCATCAGAACCAACAGCAAATTATAAAGCTGATTTAGCGATAGGAGATAAATTAATAGATTTAACGGCTGGATTTGGAGTTGATAGTTTATTCTACTCGAAAAAAGTAAATCAAGTTTACAGTTGCGAAATTGATGAAGAACTTGCTTTAATCTCTGCTCACAATGCCAAAATTTTTGGGGCAAATAATATTGAGGTTTTAGCTACTGATGGAATTGAATTTTTAAAATCGACAACTCATTCATTTGACACAATTTACATAGATCCTGCCAGAAGAAATCAAAGCAATAAAGTATTTAAACTTAAAGATTGCACACCTAATGTAATTGAGCATTTAAATCTATTCCTAAGCAAAACCAATAGGATAATAATCAAAACATCGCCATTATTAGATATTAGTGCAGGATTGTTAGAATTGAAAAACGTAAGTGAAATTCATATTTTAAGTGTTAAAAATGAGTGTAAAGAGTTAATTTGGATAATTGACAAAAATTTTGTGGGTATAGCTAAGATTTTTTGCGTTAGTTTAAATGAACAGAAAAAAATATTCTCATTTCCTATTGAAGATTTAAAAACTAAAACCATCATAGCAGATAAACAAGATTATCATTATTTATATGAGCCAGATGTTTCTTTATTAAAAAGTGGTGCATTTAACCTCATTGCAAATCGTTATGACTTAAAAAAATTACATCAAAATAGTCAGCTGTATTATAGTGATGATTTAAAATCAGATTTTATAGGTAGAATTTTCAAAATTGAAAATTTACTTAGCTTAAACGAATTAAAAAAAGAAAAAAATTTAAAAGGAAATGTAATTGTTAGAAATTTTCCTGAAAAAGCAGAAATACTAATTAAAAAATATAAAATCATTCCCAATCACAATGATTTTATTCTTTTTACAAAAACCATTGTAGGTTTTACAGTGATTAAAGCTAAAATTATACAACATTACTAAATTAACCACCTAATTTTTAAAAATATATTATTAGGAATAATTTAGGATAAAAAACATTATAAACAATAAGATATTGGAAGACTTAATGGTTTTATTTATATCTATAATTAAAATTTAATTAAAATAATGAAGTATTAGAGTTTATAAAATTTATACGTGATATGTCACTACCTAAATGTTTATTAAATTGTTCAATAGTATAATCTGCAATTAATGGAGTATCAGCTTCATCATGTTGGTGCAGAAAAAAATATATATTTTGTAAACCATTAGCTAACCAATCTTTAATTCTCATTACCCATTCATCTACCCTAGCCTTATCAGAGTCTAAATATTTCCCTCCATTACCTACAAATCTGATAAATGCTTCTGGTACTGGCAATTCCATATGTAAACAATCTCTTCTATTGCTAGTATCAGTAATTGCAGCACCCTTACCTAATCTAGCTAGCATACTAAACAATTGTTTCTTTGCATCGCCAATAAACCAGTCTTTATGTCTAACCTCTACAAACACATTTAAATCGGTTGGTAGTTTTTCAAGGTAGGCTTCTAATATGTCTAAATTATTCGGCCCAAAGTTATCACTAACCTGTAAAAAGCATGGACCTAGATACTCACCAAAGGCAGAGATTGCTCTAATGTATTCGTCAGTTAAAAAATCAGCTTCCTTTAACCGTTTAATATGAGTTATAGTTCTAGAAAATTTTGGACAGAAAATGAAATCCTTATTGGTGTTTTTGGCAGCCATTTCTTTCCATTTTAAAATCTGATCTTCTTTAGGAATACTATAAAATATAGCGTTCAACTCAATAGAGTTAAAATGTTTTACATATTCGCCTAAAAACTCAGCTTCCTTAGTTTTTTTTGGATAAATTAAGTCTTTCCATTCTTTTCTTCCCCATTTGGCGCAGCCTACATAAAATTTTGGATTATTTTTTGACTTAATATGATTTAAAGTCAATATTGTTTGTTCTCCATCAGGTGGTAAACTAAAATCAATATTATTAATTTCTTCTTGGGAAACTCTACCAAATTCCATATTAAATTTATTTATAATAGAAAAACCCTAAAACTCGTAAGATTTAGGGCATCCTCATTGATAATTATTTAAAGTTAATTATATACTTTTACCATAAATACAAAATCTTGTATTTTTTCAACTTGTTTATTTCGCTTTAGACCTTGTAATGGGCTTCTTTTTCCATAAGCAATTTTTTTACTTAAAGAATCATAAGGGATAGCATTTAAAGCTTCCATAATATATTTAGATTTTACTGCAAAAGCAGCACCATCCACTTTCATTTCTTTACCATTAATTACACCAACAATGTTTCCATTGTTATCTAACAAAGGGCCGCCACTATTTCCTGGATTAACTGGAATGGCAATTTGATAAGCCAAACTATCACCATTAATTCCAGTTTTAGAGCTTACATAGCCATCACCTAAAACTACATCATCTTTAGGATAGCCTAAAGTATATACAGATTCACCTATACCTGCGGTAGTTCTTTTAATACTATAAGGTAAAGTTCCTAAATTTTCAAACGAAACGTCACTTATTTTTAAAATAGCAATATCATTAACTGGATCAGTATATGCAGCTTTAACTTTAAAAGAAATTCCTTTACTATTTTGAACATATAATGAATCTGCGCCTTTAATTACATGATAATTTGTTAAAATATATCCATTACTAGATATTGCGAAACCAGAACCACCAAATTTTGCAGGAGCTATATTACTATTTTTTGCATTTGTATTAATATTTCTAATTAGAGTATTTTGAGAACGTTTGATCTGACTAACTTCTCTATTTAATGCCTTAAAACTGCCATCTTGCTTTGTTTGGTTATTGATAGAATATAACATTACCATGGACAAAAACAAAAAAGATGCAGCAACAGCAATAGCAGCTTTATTATTTCTAAACATTCTTACTATGATTGAAGAATGTGGTTTGACTTTTGAACTTATACCCTCCACATCAATTTGCTCATGTGCAACATCCATTTGTTGTTTCAATAACAATACATTTGCATATTGATTCATTGAGTCTAAGAAAACCTTGTGTGAAACTACTTTGTGGTCTACAATTGGGTCATTATTACGCAATTGCTCAAAAGCTTTCACTTCTTCAGCAGTCAGTTTACCATTTAAGTAATCTTCAATAATCGCTTCTAATTGTATCTCGTTGCTCATCTTAAACTTGAAAAAATAACTTCTTTAATCTTTGTAAACATTTATATTTCTGAGTTTTTGCATTATCAGAATTGGTATAACCAAACTTCTCACAAATATCTTGCATCGATAAACTATGAATATAAAAATCTTCAATAATCGTTTTACAAGGTTCGCCCAAACTTTCAAGCGAAATTTTCATTTTATCAAACTGCATGTCTTTTTGCTCATGCTGTTCAATATCTTCATCAACTATTAAAATATCTTCAAAATCTGCAATATTACTTGTTTTCTTACTCTGCTGTGCTAATTTTTTCAACCAAATTCTTCGGCTAACCGAGTACAAATAAGTTTTTAATTTACTGCTGAGCTCAAAATTGCCGCTTTTAATTTTGTTATATAAAACAATAATGGCTTCTTGATACACATCTTTTGCATCATCTTCATCTCCATTATTATTTAAAATAAATTGTAAAACCATAGGATAATATCCTACATACAATTT
>JBBSRF010000066.1:0-11128 GCA_038243335.1 Sphingobacteriales bacterium | reverse complement strand
CTTTTTCGCAATCTAATTTTAATAGTAGTGGGAAAATAAAGGAAAATATTTCTAAAATACCTTTAATTAAAGCCAGCGCAACAGTTCTAAATCAAAAAGATTCTACTGTAGTCAAATTTGGTTGGTCAAATTTAAATGGGGAATTTCTGCTTAATAACATTCCAAAAGGGGATTTTATTTTGCTTGTTTGTTATCCAGGTTATGCTGATTATGTTGAAAATTTCAAACTTGATTCTACACAAACAATCAGAAACTTTAATAATATAGTGCTAATTTCTAAGGCTTTACTTTTAAACGAGGTTATGGTTAAAGGACAGCATACCATGTTGAAAATGAGGGGGGACACTTTAGAGTTTGATTCAAAAGCATTTAAGATTGAACCAAATGCTAAGGTAGAAGATATGTTAAAACAGATACCCGGAATGCAAGTAGATAGAAATGGAAAAATAACTGCTTACGGCCAACAAGTTGAAAAAGTTTTATTAGATGGAGAAGAGTTTTTTGGTGATGATCCGACGTTGATTACCAGAAATATACGTGCAGATATGGTAGATAAAATACAACTATTCGATAAGCCAAGTACAATTGCTGCTGCAACAGGAATTAATGATGGTAATAGTAAAAAAACATTGAACATTAAACTTAAGGAAGATAAGAAGAAAGGATTGTTTGGAAAAATTTCTGCTGGGCATGGAACAAATAAATTCTACCAAGAACAAGCTATGCTAAATATCTTTAATCCTAAACGAAAGATTGCTGTATTTGCTAATATTGCCAACACAGGGAAGGTTGGGCTTACACAATCTGATAATAATAAATACGGTTTTTCTGCGCAATCTATTGAGGTGTTTGATGGAAGTATTCTTTCCTCGTTTGTAAGCTCAAATAATAACGAGTTTAGTAATGAAAGTTACAATGGGCAAGGAATTCCATCTTCAGTAACTGCCGGTGTACATTTTGATCAAAAATTTGATAAGGATAAACAGTATTTGAATACAAATTATTTATTTGGTTCTTTAGATGTGAAAGGACAGTTGAACAACATAAACCGTAACCAAGTGTCCAATGCTATTCTGAGTAATAAGTCTAATCGTAGATTTAATAATGATGCGTTTAATCATCATGTTAATGGGAGTTATCGCATCAATTTAGATTCCTTGTCTACATTAGAAATAGCTTTAGGAACCAACAGCAAGAAAAATGAAAATGAAAATGCGTTTATAAGTTCGACAACCTCTTCAATTGATGGATTTTTATTTAATAGTACTAGGAGGGTTTCCAACAGTTCTGACTTATATGATATTGGGAGCAGCGCATTATATACTACCAAATTTAAAAAACCAAGACGCTCGCTTTCCTTCTTGATTAATCAGTATTCTTATTCAAATTCATCAAAAGGATATCTAGATGTAATTACTAATTTTTTAAATTCTAATAATAAAATTGATAGTACACAGCTGATAAGTCAATTGAAACAAAATGAAGTAAAAAGCAATTTACTTAGCGGAACTTTAAGTTTCTCAGAGCCGATCAGTAAATCATTTTCTACTGTATTAAGCTATGGATTAGGAATAAATAGCAGTAGCTCCATCAGAGAATCATTCAATAAATCTAAAGATGGCGAGTATGGAGATTTTGACCAAACATTTAGTAATGATTTTACTTTTAAAGAAATCTCTAATCGATTTGGTTCTTCCTTAGTGTTTAACAAGAAGAATATTTACACCACTTTAGGGTTAACTGCAAATGTACATAGCTTTGAACAATTGGACCAAACTGTAAACCAAAAATTTCAAAAGAACTTTACGAATTTGTCTCCGTCCATTAATTTTAGGAATTCTTATCCTCAGCGGGGATGGTTAATCTTAGCCTATTCTGGTAAGTCCATACAGCCTAGTATAGAACAAATTCAACCAATACAATCTAATGAAGATCCATTGAACATTAGGATAGGAAATTCAGAATTGAGCCCTTCATTTATAAATCGTTTCAATGCGAGTTATATAATCAATAAGCCATCAGTCGGTAAATTAGTTAATTTCAATATAATTTATAGTTCCACAACAAATCCATTTGTAAACAGTTCGATAATAAATGTTTCAGGAGAGACGCAGTATCAAACATTGAATTTGGGATCTAAAAGTGTTCAAAACTTCAGTGCCAGCACTGGCTATTCAAAGAAAATAAGCCAAAAAGATCTTACTTTATCTTTAGAATTGCGTTACAATTTTAACAATTTTTATGGCTTTACAAATAAAAAATTGCTTGAAAGTCGTGTAAATGTTTACGGAGCAAGGCTAAGTTCCAATATTTACAAAACCAATAAATACATTTTAGACTTTAATATAAGACCTAGCTATAATAAAAGTACTTCGTCTCAAAATGCACAGTTAGATAATAGCGGTTTTACAATGGTTACAGATGCCTATTTAAATATCACGCTAACTAAAACGATGTCAATTAGTACCACAACTTCTTATAGCTATCAGGCAAAAACTAAAGTTTTTGACACGAGTAATCAAATTGTTTTATTAAATATGGTTTTGACTAAAAGCTTTTTCAAAGATAAATCTCTCAAAGCTTCAATTTCTGGAAACGACTTGTTAAATCAAAATATTGGTTTTAATCGAAATGTTTTAGGTAGCTATTTAAATGAAACTACCTATACTACTATAAAAAGGTATGTGCTCTTCTCACTTGCATGGGATTTCAGCAAATTCGGAAAATCACCTAATTAGATCAGCTATGAAAAAAAATATTTCCTTTACCTTATTTTTACTATTCTTAAATTTCACTATTATTTTTGCTCAACCACTACCGTTAAGTGGAATGATAGAGTTTGAAAAAAGAGTTAATAAGTTTGCATTTATAGAAAAAGAACTTAAAGTTTTCAACTCCAATGCAATGAAAGAAGATTTTTTAAGTTATAAGAATTCCAATCCACAATTCTTAATATTAAAGTCACAATTGTCATTTTCAGAAAGTAAAACTGTCTTTACACCAATAATGGACCAAAACGACTTACAAGACAATACATGGAATGGTAAGCCAATTGACAAACAAATTAATATTGTTTATAATGACTTTTTAAAAAATGAAACTATTGTTCAAAAGGAAGCCGTAGGTGAAAGTTATTTGATTACAGACTCTATTAGATCAATAAAATGGAAAATAACGGATCAAACTAGAGAAATACTAGGATATAATTGTCGAAGAGCAAATGGAGTATTAATGGACTCTATCTATGTTGTTGCTTTTTATACAGGAGAAATTCCAGTTCAATCTGGGCCAGAATCCTTCGTGGGTTTACCTGGAATGATACTGGGAGTTGCTCTACCTTATGAAAATGTTTCTTGGTTTGCAACCAAAGTAGAATTATTGCCAGGGCAAATGATTAAACCACCTTTAAAAGGTAAATCAATTACCTATAAGTTATTACTTAACTCATTGGATTTATTCTATAAATCTTTTAAAAATGGGAGAGATAAAATTAAGGGGATTATGCTTTAAAGTTGAAATAGGCATTATCTAAATATTCTCTAAAATTGAATTATTTTGTGTTACCAATATTTACAATTTATTTAAGACAAATCACTATACCGTTTCAGAGTTGCAAGCCAACTAAATAATCTAATTTCTAATTTACTATTCCTTTACAAAAACATAACATATACCGATTTGGTATTTGGTATAAATACTATTACATTTGTACAATATCAATATAAAAAATAATGAGCAAAGAAGTTTTAGAAATATCTGAAAGGGTAGATGAACAATTCGAGATGAGTTTTAACTTGATTGATGGTTTTTTTGGGTTCATCCTTAAAATTTTCGGCAAATAAGAAGATCGTTTATTGTGCTTTCTCAGTGAGGGTTTTATGTCTAAGCTTTCATTAATCGCAACTATAGTCTTTATTCTTTGCTCTTTATTTCTTGAGCTTTAGTCTTTCTTTTTTCGACTTTAATCTTTCCACTTTAGTCTTTCAGCTTTTACAGCTATATTTGCAGCAATGAGTAGAAACAGAAGAAATGCTGAGCCAATCCGTATTACAGGATTAAGCATTATTGATATTGCCGAAGAAGGTAAAGGGGTAGGCAAGGCCGATGAATTGGTTATTTTTGTTGATAAAGCCGTTCCTGGTGATGTTGTTGATGTGCGTTTGGTAAAGAAAAAGAAAAATTTTGCTGAAGCGATTATTGAAAACATAGATACGAAATCTGAATATCGCGTTGAGCCATTCTGTAGTCATTTTGGTACTTGTGGTGGTTGTAAATGGCAACATATGGATTACGATGCACAATTGCGTTTTAAACATAAAAATGTTGAAGCCGCTTTACAACGTTTAGGTAAAATTGATACTGCTGTTATGGAGCCTATCTTAGGTTCGGCCGAAAGTAAATATTACCGTAATAAGTTAGAATATACTTTTAGCAACAAACGTTGGTTAAATGCAACCGATATGCAAATCGAAGATGATAGTAGAGAAATGAACGCTTTAGGTTTTCATGTTCCATTGCGATTTGATAAGATTTTAAATATAGAACATTGCTATTTACAAGCAGAGCCAAGTAATCATATTCGTTTAAGTGTTCGAGATTATGCTTTGCAGCATGAAATCAGTTTTTACGATTTACGTAACCACGAGGGTTCGTTAAGAAATCTAATTATTAGAACTTCTTCAACTGGCGAAGTAATGGTAGTTGTTGTTTTTGCATATGCAGCAAAAGAGCAAATTAATGGTATGATGGAGCATTTAAAGATTTCTTTCCCAGAAATTACAGCTTTGCTTTATATCGAAAACGAAAAGAAAAACGATACCATTTTCGATCAAGAAGTAATTACCTATGCAGGTAGAGATCATATTTTTGAGCAAATGCCTTTAGAAAATGGTGGTAATGTGAAGTTTAAAATTGGCGCAAAATCATTTTATCAAACTAATTCGGCTCAAGCGTACGAATTATATAAAATCACCAAAGAATTTGCTGGTTTTAAGGGTAATGAATTGGTTTACGATTTGTATACAGGTGCAGGTACAATTGCAAATTTTGTAGCTGGTAGTGTAAAACAAGTTGTGGGAATAGAGTATGTACCTACTGCGATTGAAGATGCAAAATTTAATGCGGAGATGAACGGCATTGAGAATACTATCTTTTATGCAGGTGATATGAAAGATATATTAACACCTCATTTTATCAATGAACATGGTAAGCCAGATGTGGTGATAACCGATCCGCCACGAGCAGGAATGCATACCGATGTGGTACAGCGATTGTTAGAAATGGAAGCTGAGAAAATTGTTTATGTAAGTTGTAATGCTGCAACACAAGCACGTGATTTAGCTTTGTTAACATCTAAATACGATGTCGTTAGAATAAAACCGGTCGATATGTTTCCGCATACGCAACATGTAGAAAACGTAGTTTTATTACAGTTAAAATCAAATTTATAAAATTATGGAATCTCAAGAATTATTAGGGAATTTTAGCCAAGACGAAAATGGCGAACCAAAAAAGGAAAAGAAAAGCCCGCTATTAAGTTTAGAAAAAGACCTTACTTTTTATGCTGATTCGATTAAAGAAGTTGCAATAGAAATTATGGTTGAAGGTATTTCTACTACACCAATATTTATTGCGCACCAACACGAGGTTAGTATAGGTGAAATGATTTTAAATAAAGCTGATTTAAATACAGACTGGAGTATACAAGCTTCAACATTAGAAGAATTTATACAAAAAGGGATTATTCACCCTGATAAAAAAGATCAGTTTTTAAAAAATTATAAAAAGCCAGAGAATTTTATGTGTGTTTTTGTAATCGTTCCAGAAGGAGCTAACTTTATTTATTATCCTTATCCTAAAGCAACTTAACTACTAATATAGCTTTCCAATTGAGAAATAGTTTGCTTTTGATCGGCTATAATGAATTTCACCACATCGCCAATTGATACCATTCCACAAGCTTCATTATCTTTTAAAACAGGTAAATGTCTAATGTGTTTATCTGTCATAAGTTGCATACATAAATCAATACTATCTGTTGGGCTAACTGTAATTGGAGATTGAGTCATTGCTTCACTTATAGGTGTCTCTTTAGAGGATTTTCCTTGCAGAATGATTTTACGGGCATAATCTCTCTCCGTAAATATACCAAGTAAAATTTCCTCTTCCATGATTAATAATGCACTGATATTTTTTTCAGTCATCATTTTCAATGCATCTAATACAGATGTAGAAGGTGTAACACTATAAATCTGTACAGGCTTAGTATTAAGGATTTGCTGAACTGCTTTCATATTTAGTTGTTTATTAGCTACTTAAATTTAGTAAAAAATTAATAAAAACCAAATAAGTTAAAAACTTAAATATGAATAATTTTTTTTTGCTTATCCTTCCAATCTTGATATTTATCTAATTCTTTAGCCACTTTATTGAATACATAACCAATAATAAAGGCATCATCTAAAAATCCAATCCCTAAAATAAAATCAGGTATAACATCTATTGGAGAGATGAAATATAACAAACTACCGATAATAGCAACTATAGATGCATTTGAAACATCCTTGTAATTGCCATTCGCATAATCTTTAGCCAATTCAAAAAGTAATTGCATTTTATCCCAAACAGCGGCAAGTTTATCTTTGTTAATATTTGCTTTTGCTAAACCTTCTTGAACTTTTGATAAGGTTTTATTCTTGTCTGTTAACAGTTGCTTTGCAGTTTTGGTAAATTTTTGGAAACTACTTTTAAGTTTATTTTCTTTCATCTTTTTAAGATTTTAAATAAACTATCAATAAACGTACCTAAATGTTAAGCTAACATTTTTAAAATTTCATCTACATATAATCTGTCATTTGCCAAACGAGGAACTTTATGCTGTCCGCCAAGTTTACCGCGGGCTTTAAGCCATTTATAGAACGTATCTGTAGGCGCATTGTGCACTTTTGGCCTACGTAATGCCATGTCTTTAAATCGTTTGGCATCATAGTCAGAATTTATTTCACGTAGGGTTTCGTCCATCACATCAATAAATCTTTCAAAATCATTTGGTTGAGTTTCAAACTCTATAATCCATTCATGACCACCAACTTCTTCCCCTTTAAAATAAATAGGACAAGCAGTATAATCTTTTACTGTGGCATTAGTAACAGCACAAGCTTTTGATATTGCATTTTCTGCATTATCTATAATTACTTCTTCGCCAAAAGCATTAATAAAGTGTTTAGTACGACCAGTAATTTTAATTCTAAAAGGTGAAATTGAGGTAAATTGAACAGTATCGCCAATTAAATATCTCCATAAACCCGCATTTGTAGAAATAATAATTGCATAGTTTTTGTGCAATTGAACTTGATCTAAAGTTAATGTCATAGGGTTTTCATCCTCCAGATTTTCTAATGGTAGAAATTCATAGAAAATGCCATAATCTAGCATTAAAAGTAGTTCTTCAGAGTCGTCTTGATCTTGTATACCGAAAAAACCTTCAGATGCATTATAAGTTTCCAAATAATACATATTGTCTGATGGTATTAGTTCTTTAAATTGCTCACGATAAGGATTAAAATTAACAGCGCCATGAAAATAGAGTTCTAAGTTTGGCCAAACTTCCAATAGGTTGTTTTTGCCGGTTAATTCTAATACTTTTTTTGCCAATACTATCGTCCAAGTGGGTACACCTGAGATGTTAGTTACGTTTTCTTTAATGGTAGCTTCTGCCATTTTATCCATTTTTTCTTCGTAATTATCCATTAAAGCAATAGAAATATCAGGTGTTCTATAATATTCTGCCCACATAGGTAAGTTTTTAATCAATACTGCTGATAAATCCCCAAAATGGATATCATTACATAATTGATTAATTTGATGACTACCCCCCAAAACTAATCCCTTACCTGTAAACATTTGCGTATTGTGTCGATTATTACAGTAAATGGACAGCATATCTTTACCACCTTTAAAGTGACATTCTTCTAAAGCTTCTTCAGAAACTGGAATAAATTTACTTCTATCACTTGTTGTGCCAGAAGATTTTGCAAACCATTTGATATCTGATGGCCACAAAATATTCTGCTCTCCTTTGAGCATCCGTTCAATATAAGGTTTTAAAGTATCGTAAGTTTGTATTGGAACGCGATCTTTAAATTGACTAGAGGTAAGAATGGATTTATAATCATATAATTTGCCCCATTCTGTATTTTCTGCACTAGAGATCAAAGTATGAAACCATTCTTCCTGCACATCTAATGGATACTTCATAAAAAGCTCAATCTGATGAATGCGCTTTTTCATATACCAAGCGAAAATAGAATTTACAATTGCCATCTATTGAATTATAAATTTTTTCTACGAAGTACGAAGTTAGATCCAAGATAAACTTTACGTACCATTTCATTGGCTGCTAAAACCTCAGGGGTTCCAGATTCTAGAATTTTCCCCTCAAAAAGTAGGTAAGCTCTGTCGGTAATAGAAAGTGTTTCCTGTACATTATGATCGGTAATTAAAATACCAATATTTTTTTTCTTCAATTTGGCTACAATAGTTTGTATTTCTTCAACAGCAATTGGATCTACACCAGCAAAAGGCTCGTCTAATAAGATAAAATTAGGGCTAGCGGCTAATGCACGAGCTATTTCAGTTCTTCTGCGCTCACCTCCAGAAAGTAAATCCCCACGATTTTTTCTTACTTTATTTAAACTAAACTCATTGATGAGTTCTTCTAATTTTTCGTGTCTTTCTTCTTTAGACATTTCAGTCATTTCTAATATCGCCATGATATTATCTTCAACTGTTAATTTTCTAAAAACACTTGCTTCTTGTGCTAAATAACCAATTCCTTTTTGTGCTCTACGATACATTGGGTCTTTGGTAATGTCTAAACCATCTAAATAAATAGTCCCTTCATTTGGCTTAATTAAGCCGACAATCATGTAAAATGAAGTTGTTTTACCAGCGCCATTTGGGCCTAACAAACCAACAATTTCTCCTTGACTAACTTCAAATGAAACATCATTTACAACAGTGCGCTGTTTATATTTTTTAACCAGATTCTCGGCTTTTAATATCATTTAAATTTTAGATTTACGATTTTAGATTTACGAATTACATAATTTAAATAAGCGCGTTCATTATTACTTGCTCTTTTATCCTTGTTCATCAATCTTAATTCCTTTAATATTTAATTGTAAACGCTTTTTATCTTTCCAAACGTTTTCTTCAATGGTATAACAAATAGAAAATAATTTGTTAGGCTCTAATATACTTTCAAATTCTGCTAAACCAAAAGCAATGCATTCAAAAATAGCTGAATTTTGTTGGTTTATACTTAATTTTAAATGTTTAATACCAACAATTTGAGCATTTCCGATTAATTTTACACCATGGCTTACAAAAATTGGTGCCATGTGTTGTGGACCAAAAGGTGCCATTTGTAGTAATATTCTATAAAATTTAGTATCTATTTGGCTTAAATTAATTTCACAATCTATTTTAATTTCTGGTGTAAGTTGATCAAGGGTAATTGTTGCTGCCACTATTTCTTCAAATTTTTCTTCAAATAATTTTAGGTTTTCTGATTTTATGGTTAAACCTGCTGCATATTTGTGTCCACCAAATTGCTCCAATAAGTGACTGCAAGAAAGTAATGCTTCATACAAATCGTAGCCAATAACAGATCTAGCCGAGCCAGTATAAAATCCGTTTGATTCTGTTAATACAATTGTTGGTCTATAGTATGTTTCAGTTAGTCTTGAAGCTACTATTCCAATCACACCTTTGTTCCAATTTGTTTGATAAACTACAGTGGTTTTTTTATTAATTAAAACTTCACTTTTTTGTATAATGTTTAATGCTTCTTGTGTTATATTTTGATCAAAAGATTTACGATCAGTATTTAGCCCATTAATAAAGGTACTTTGTTCTTCTGCTAACGTTTCCTCATCACTTAATAACATTTTTACAGCATCTTTGGCATCGCCCATTCGCCCTGCGGCATTTATTCGGGGAGCTAATAAAAATACGACATCGGTTATTGAATAAGTTGTCGTTTTACCAGAGATTTGCATTAAAGCTTTGAGGCCCGTACAAGGGCTTTCATTTAATTTGTTTAAACCAAAATAAGCCATTACCCTATTTTCATCTACCACCGGAACAATGTCTGCGCCAATGCTTACCATGCATAAATCTAAATACTTTTCGTAAAGCTGATCTGGTAAATTATTTACTTGGCAATAAGCTTGAGCTAATTTAAAACCTATTCCGCAACCTGATAACTCTTTAAATGGATAATCGCAATCAAATCGTTTAGGATCTAAAACAGCAATTGCATTAGGTAAAATATCTCCAGGTAAATGATGGTCGCAAATGATAAAATCTACACTTAAATTATTCGCATAAGCTACCTTATCAACAGAGCGGACACCACAATCTAAAGCTATAATTAAACTAAAACCATTTTCATTGGCAAAATCAATTCCTGCAGTAGAAATGCCATAGCCTTCTTTATGTCGATCTGGTATGTAGTAAGCTATTGTGTCTGTAAATTGACTAAAAAAGCTATAAGTTAATGCTACTGCTGTTGTTCCATCTACATCATAATCTCCGTAAACTAATATTTTTTCTTCATTCCGTAAAGCTTTCGAAATTCTAACAATGGCCTGCTCCATGTCCTTCATTAAAAAAGGATCATGTAATTGGGTTAATGTTGGTCTAAAAAAATAGCGGGCATCTTCAAAATTGGTAATACCACGTTGTACCAATATTTGTGCTAAACTTTGATCTATATTTAAGTCATTGGCAAGTTGTTTCGTTATTAATTCATCACCTTGCTCAACTTTTGCCCATCTTTTCTCCATCCGTCTGCTATTGTTTTTTATAGGTAATAATGCTTTAGTTTAATTACCGATTTAAATCAAGTTATCTATATTTGCATGATTGTACGTAAATATATCATTTAATTTCTTTTCAAAAAATAGCTATGTCATTGCAAGTTTACACATTACATGAAGGTTCTTATTCTGTAGATATTTCTAAAGAGTTTATTCCTTTTGATTCTGCAATTCATGAGGCAAAGGATAGGCCAGCTTCACTTTTTATTCATGTACAGCCATTTTTAGTAAAATTAAATAACAGT
>JBBSRF010000065.1:0-11204 GCA_038243335.1 Sphingobacteriales bacterium | reverse complement strand
GCTTGTATATATCTGCTATTGTATCAGCTTGGAGTTCAAAATTATTAGTGATAAATTCATATACCCGATTTTGCTCTTGGTGATAAAAAGCTATTCTACGCAATGTGATGGCGTTTTTATCTTTGACAACTTCAATTCTTTGTTATGAAAAAATTAATCTCGAAAACAGTTTTATAATTCGCAACAAAGTTTAAAATGTTGTTCATATAGCTCTAAATTACTGTTGATTTATTAGTATTATACGATATTTATTTATCTTTTTTGCTTTATTTAAATTCATATCTATTAATTTTAACTAAAATTAATAAACTACAATGATAAGACACAAGTAAAAAAAAGATTATTAAAGACTATTTCTCAAATTAAAATTACATTTTTGCAAAAATTATTTAAATAAATGCAGAGTTACTCAGAATTTCTTGACTTAAGTGTTGGTTTTCCGCAGGAAGGTTATAACGTTATAGATGACGAATTGTACTTTCAGGACCTAAATTTAATGGAAATGATAGAAACCTATGGCACACCATTGCGTTTCACCTATTTACCAATGATTAGTAAAAAAATTCAACAAGCAAAATTGTTGTTTCAAACCGCTATCATTAAAAATAACTACCGTGGCGATTATAAGTATTGTTATTGTACTAAAAGCTCTCACTTTAAACATATTGTTGAAGAGGCATTAAAAAATGGTATACATTTAGAAACTTCATCCGCATTTGATATGCCAATGATTGAAGCTTTAGAAAAAAAAGGTTCATTAACTAAAGACATTACAGTTATTTGTAATGGATTTAAAACCTATCAATACAAGCAATACATTATTGATATGCTGCACGATGGTTATAAAAACATCATTCCTGTACTAGACAACAAAGAAGAATTTAATCTTTATGACGATGAGGTTGA
Organism: Sphingobacteriales bacterium; assembly: GCA_038243335.1. Classification (GTDB taxonomy): domain Bacteria; phylum Bacteroidota; class Bacteroidia; order Sphingobacteriales; family Sphingobacteriaceae; genus Pedobacter. The sequence continues at coordinate 10,298 of JBBSRF010000065.1, read as the reverse complement.
GATGGATACACCGTGCAACTTAGGTATACGAATAGCTGCCGAAGAGCAACCAGATTCTCAATTTTATACTTCTCGTTTAGGCGTTCGTATGGAAGACGTTATTGACTTTTACAATAACAAAATTGCAGCAAATCCTAATTTTAGAGTAAAATTATTACACTTTTTTATTAATTCTGGCATTACTGATTCTCCATATTATTGGAATGAGCTAGAGAAATATGTGACCTTATATTGCAAATTCAAGAAAATTAATCCTGAGTTAGATACTTTAGATATTGGCGGTGGTATGCCATTTAAAGATAGTTTGGTATTTGATTTTGATTATGAATACATGGTCAATGAAATCGTAAAACGTATCAAAGAAATTTGTGCTGAGCATGATGTTGTAGAACCAGATATTATTACTGAATTTGGTAAATATACAGTTGCTGAAGCTTCGGGTATTCTATATAAAGTACTAGGTCGTAAACAACAGAATGATAGAGAGAAATGGTTAATGTTAGATGGTTCATTCATTACTAATTTACCAGATGTTTGGGCATTAAACCAAAAATATATCTTATTGCCAATTAACAACTGGGATTCTGAATATGAGCGTGTTAACTTAGGTGGTATTACCTGCGATGGGCAAGATTATTATAATCAAGAGGCACACATGAATAGTGTTTTTATGCCTAAGACGCGTAAAGTGCAATACTTAGGGTTTTTTAACACTGGTGCTTATCAAGAAGTCTTAAGTGGTTATGGAGGTATTCACCATTGTTTATTACCGAGCCCTAAACACGTAATTATTCGCAGAAACAGAGATGAAACATTTAATTTTGATGTTTTTGGAGAAGAACAAAATAGCAAGCAAGTATTAAAAATCCTGGGTTACACAACTTAAGACCACCAGGAATAAAGAACAAAGAATAAATACATATTTCAAATCCCTTTCAGTAATGATGGGGATTTTTTTTAATAAATAGCAATTGCGTGCAGTTAGGAAAATCTACAGTAAATTTTTCAGTTTGAGTTCATGTAAGAATTTAGTAAACCAAATTAATGTATGCTTGTATTAATATCCTGACCGATACATCTACAATTCCAATTAAAAATAGATTTTTTTTAATCGGTTTTAGAAAAATAAATTTATAATTTACTAGTTAATTACTCTACAACCCAACATAAATTATTTTGATATAGTTTACCTTATTCTTATCAAACCATGAACAAAGATTCAATGATTATCAATTATTTTTAATTAACTTCAATTTCCCTATTTTTTTACTAAAAAACCTTTAGTTATGCTAAAAGAAGTTAACCTAAATAAGATTTTTGTAGTCGACATTGAAACTGTTCCACTTTATGAATTCTTCGAGGAAATGCCGAAACAAATGCAAGAATTATGGGACAATAAAACTCAATTCCATCGCAAAGATGATAAAACACCATCTGAATTTTATGAACGTGCAGGAATTTGGTCTGAATTTGGCAAAATCATCTGTATTAGCGTAGGTTTATTTCATACTGAAAAAGGTATTTTAAATTTTAGGGTTAATTCTTATTTTGGAGATGATGAAGTTGAGGTTTTAAATCAATTTAATTTATTAATAAGTAAACAACCAAAGGATTTAATACTATGTGCACACAATGGTAAGGAATTCGATTTCCCTTATTTATGTAGAAGAATGTTAGTTAACTCTGTTTCTATACCAGATCAATTACAAATTGCAGGTAAAAAACCTTGGGAAATTAATCATTTAGATACTATGGAGTTGTGGAAGTTTGGCGATTATAAAAACTATACCTCATTAAACTTATTAGCAGCTATATTCAATATACCTACCCCAAAAGACGATATTGATGGAAGTATGGTTAAAGACGTTTATTATAAAGAAAAAGATTTGCAACGAATTGTAACTTATTGCCAAAAGGATGTAATTACAACTGCACAGATTCTATTGCGCTTTAAAGGTTTACCAGCAATTTCAGTAGAGTGTATTACTACCGTTCAGATAAAATAAAAATGAATTTTAAAAATCATTTTATAAAATTACCTTAGAGCTTAATGTTAGACGTAAAAGACCTTGCCATATCATTTTATAACCGAGAAGAAAAAACTTGGAGCGAAGCAGTACATAAAATTAGTTTCAACCTAGCTAAGGGTAAAGTTTTAGGGATAGTTGGCGAAAGTGGGTCTGGAAAATCTGTTACTTCATTCTCTATTATGCGTTTGAACGATTCTAAAAATACAAATATTACTGGTGAAATAGATTTCGAGAATATTAGCTTGCTTAATCTTTCTGATAACGAAATTAGAAGTTTTCGTGGCAATAAAATAGCAATGATTTTTCAAGAGCCAATGACATCTTTAAATCCTGTTTTTACTTGCGGTTATCAGGTTAGGGAGGCTATCATGTTACATCAAAAAGTTGATAAAAAAATAGCGAAATCGCAAACTATTGGTTTATTCAATGAAGTTCAATTACCCAGACCAGAAAATATTTTTGACAGTTATCCGCATCAATTATCTGGTGGACAAAAACAAAGGGTTATGATTGCAATGGCTTTAAGTTGCAACCCAGAATTACTGATTGCAGATGAGCCAACTACAGCACTAGACGTAACTGTTCAGAAAACTATTTTAGAGTTACTCTTGAAGCTTAAGAATGAACGAAACATGGGTTTAGTTTTTATCTCTCATGATTTGTCAGTAATTAGCGAAATTGCAGATGAATTAATAGTAATGTTTAAAGGTGAAATTGTAGAACAAGGTTCTGCTAAGCAATTATTTGAAAATCCACAACATCCATATACGAAAGGACTTTTAGCCTGTAGACCAGCACCCCAGAGACGTTTAAAAAAACTACCAATTGTTGCAGATTTTTTAAACAGAGACCAATCTATTGGTGTACAGCATTTATTAGAAATAAACAGTTATACAGATCAAGAAATTGAGCAAAGAAGGGATGATCTTTACACCCAAGAACCTATACTCCAGGTAAAAAATCTTTGCACATGGTACCCTATAAAAAAAGGATTATTTGGCAAAGCAACTTCTTACGTCAAAGCAGTAGATGATATCACTTTTGATGTTTATCCTGGCGAAACTTTAGGTTTAGTAGGTGAAAGTGGATGCGGAAAAACAACCCTAGGCAGAAGTATTTTACGTTTAGTTGAGCCAACGTCTGGTCAAATTATCTTTGAAGGAAGAGATTTAACCAAAATTGGTAAAACTGAACTAAGAAAAATGCGCAGAGATGTGCAAATCATTTTTCAAGACCCTTACTCCTCTTTAAATCCAAAAATCACCGTAGGAAATGCAATTATGGAGCCTTTACAAGTTCATGAAGTTTTTAATAATAACCAAGAGCGTAAAGCACACGTTTTAGATTTGTTACAAAAGGTAAATTTAAATCCATCGCATTTTGATCGTTACCCACATGAGTTTTCTGGCGGCCAAAGACAACGTATTGTAATTGCAAAAGCTTTAGCACTGAAACCAAAATTTATTATTTGTGATGAATCTGTTTCTGCATTAGATGTTTCCGTACAGGCGCAAGTTTTAAATTTATTGAGAGAATTACAGCAAGAATTTGGCTTAACTTACATCTTTATCTCACATGATTTAGCTGTAGTTAAACACATTTCAGACCGAATGATTGTAATGAATAAAGGAAAAATTGAAGAAGAAGGTTTTCCTGAGATCATCTATAATTCTCCCAAAGCGCCCTACACTAGACAACTTATTGATGCCATTCCTGGAAGAGAAAAAATATTTAAATAATTTTAAGGCCTACCTAAATTAAATTTAGAAAAAGTACTCGACAAACCAAATTTCATAAAGGTATACCTATCTTTAAAATAAATATTATATGGATCTTCACCATAATAACCAAAACTTGCCATTATGAATACATTTTGCATAAAAGGCAAGCTGTAATTTGCAGATGCTTCCAAATTTAATCTCCTTTTCGGTTTAAAAATAGGTTGAGTAGTATATTTATTTACAGCATAAGATATTTGCCCATTAAAGCGCCATTTTTCTTTTTCAATACTATTTTTTGTCAATTTATTTGTTGAATTAATCTTTTTGAATCCACTTTTTTTAGCATTATAAGTTTGATAAATACGATAAGAAAAATCATAGTTTAACCTCGAAAAACCGTAATCACCTAGTAAAGCAGGTTCATTATTAAACCATTTGTGCCATTCAAAACCAATCTTATGGTGTAAAGATGTGTATTGGGCACCTGGTGTTAATTGATCAGTATAATTTCCGAATGCATAAGCAACTGTTAAATAATTCGAATTGAAATTTCCTGTTTGTGTATTAATATTTCCGTCTGGTAATACTGCATCCCCATCTTGCCCATTAGAATGATGTGTAAAAGTAAGCTGTGCGTATTTATAATTCGCAACATCTGCTGTTAAACGTGTATAAAATGTTCCTCCAAATCTAAAACTAGGTGTTCTCACCCCTGCAGATCGATCTGTTCTTACCCTAACAGTATAATCTGGGTTTAAAGAAAATGCAATTGGTAAATTAATAGGGGCATAAACCATAAATGTTGTTGTCAATTTTCCGTTAATCACATAGCCAGAGGGTGCCCCAAGTTCTCCACGTGGAGAAGAATAAGACATATCGCTATTCTCTTTATACAATTGGCTATATTGGTAATTGGCTTGAAATTGTTTCTCTTTTAACGAATCTAAAGGTTGTTCTTGTGCAAAATTATTTTTGGTTAAAAACAAGATTGAAATAAAGAGAAATATTTTTTTCATATCGTAATCTACGTTTTTAATAGTGAAAAGGTTTTGATCAAAGTCTTTTGCGTGTCAATCAAAAACTGATTTAGATAGAGAGAATTTTAAATCATTTTATAATTCTTTTTCTGGGCTATTAAGTCATCAAGTTATTAATTCAGGATTAAAATAGTAATGTGAAATATGGGAATCACCAAAAAATGAAGAATAAGATTTGCCTTTAAAAAAAAATGCTAATGTTATAGAAAAGTTAATTCTTAGAAAAAATACTTTAAGCTTAACATACTATTACTATCTTCGGTATTATACGAAAAGTGCTATGGCAAAAAATAAAAATTCACAAGTTAAACTTGTATTAACACAACTGATAACCGATATATTCGAAAAAAATAAAAATATTGCCTTAAATCATAAACAAGTTGCGGCAAAATTAAATTTAACCGACGGTGCTTCTGCCGATACCATTTTAGAAATATTAATTGAAGAAACTGAAAAAGGGATTTTCACAAGACCAGAGCGTGGTAAATTTAGATTAAAGGAACAAAAAGTATTTATAACAGGTACGGTTGATATGACTGCGGATGGTTCTGCTTTTATTGTTCCTGATGATGAATTTGAAAATGATATTTTTGTAGCTCCACGTAAGTTACGTACCGCACTAAACGGCGACAAAGTAAAGGTTTATGTTTTCGCAAAGAAAACAAGTGGGCGAAAAAAAGAAGGCGAAGTTGTTGAGATTATAACACGCGTAAAAACACAATTTATTGGTGTGGCTAAAATAAGTGAACGTTTTGCTTTTGTAATAGCAGATGACCGCAAAATGCACCAAGATATATTTGTGCCTTTAAGTGAATTAAATGGTGCTAAAAATGGACAAAAGGTTCAAGTTAATATTACTGATTGGCCAGAAGATGCTAAAAATCCTATTGGTAAAATCATCAATGTATTAGGAACACAAGGTGAAAATGATACTGAAATGAACGCCATATTAGCTCAATATGGTTTTCCTTTAAGTTTTCCGGCTGAGGTTGAAAAGGAAGCCAACGCTATACCAGAAATCGTTAGCGAAGCCGAAATAAAAGGCAGAAAAGATTTTAGAGATACTGTTACTTTTACTATAGATCCGGCTGATGCCAAAGACTTTGATGATGCTATTTCTTTTAAAAAATTACCTAACGGAAATTATGAGGTTGGCGTACATATAGCTGATGTATCGCATTATGTAATCCCTAAAAGCGCCTTAGATAAAGAGGCTTACGAACGTGCTACTTCTGTTTACTTAGTAGATAGAGTTATACCAATGTTGCCAGAAAGATTGAGTAATGGTGTTTGCTCTTTAAGACCAAATGAAGATAAATTATGCTTCGCTGCAGTTTTTGAATTAGATGAAAATGCGAATATTGTTGCAGAATGGTTTGGCAAAACTGCCATACATTCTAACAGATTTTTTAGTTATGAGGAAGCACAAGAAGTGATAGAAACTAAGGCAGGTGATTTTGCTGATGAAATTCTAAAACTCAATGAATTAGCTTATATTTTAAGAGATAGAAAATTTAAAAATGGTGCAATAAGTTTTGAAAGTACTGAGGTTAAGTTTAAACTTGATGAGCGTGGAAAACCAATTGGTGTTTTTGTAAAAGAGCGTAAAGATGCCCATAAACTGATTGAAGATTTTATGCTATTGGCCAACAAAAAGGTAGCTGAATTTGTCGCTAAAAAAGGAAATGGAAAGAACAAATACACTTTCGTTTACCGATCTCATGATTCTCCTAATTTAGAAAATTTAAATAATTTTGCCACTTTTGCTTCCCGTTTTGGTTATAAAATTAATATGAAAACCGACAAGGACATCGCTAAATCATTAAATTACTTAATGGAGGATGTGGAAGGTAAGAAAGAACAAAACATGCTTACTCAATTAGCTATTCGCTCAATGGCAAAGGCCATATATACAACTAAAAAAACAAGCCATTATGGTTTAGCATTCGACCATTATACGCATTTTACCTCTCCTATTCGCCGTTATCCAGATGTAATGGTGCATCGCTTGTTGGCATTATATTTAGATGGCGGTAAATCTGCGAATGTTGATGAGTATGAAGAAGCAAGTAAACATTCTTCTGCAATGGAAAAACGTGCTGCAGATGCCGAAAGAGCTTCTATTAAGTATAAGCAAGCAGAATATTTAGAAGAAAATATTGGCAGTATATATACTGGCATTATATCTGGCGTAACAGAATGGGGAATGTATGTGGAAATTTCTGAAAACAAATGTGAAGGTATGGTTCGTTTAAGAGACATTACAGATGATTTTTACGTTTTAGACGAAAAAAATTACTGTATTGTTGGCCAGCGTAAACATAAAAAATACCAATTGGGTGACGAAGTTCAAATAAAAGTCAAAAAAGTAGATCTTTCTAAACGCCAAATTGATTTTACTTTGATGCAAGATTAAATTATGAAATATTTCTTTTATATTTTCTTATTAACCTTTTCTAGTCAAGCTTTAGCTCAAAACTTACAGGGTAAAGTTGTAGATCTAATTACAGGAGATGAAATTCCTTTCGTTTCTTTAAATATTGTAGGAACTAATTTTTCAACAGTTACTAATGAAAATGGATTTTTTGTGATCAAAACACCATCTGTACCCTTTAAAGTCAAGATCAGTCATGTAAGTTACAACAGCGTAGAAATTAATGTTAGTGAATTTAATAACAATTTAGTTGTAAAGCTTAAACCCGCAACCATAACCTTAACTGAAATAACTATTGATCCATTTAAAGGGCAAAGAATTGTTAAAGCTGCGTTAGAAAAAGCAATAGAGTATACAAATACAAATTTTTACGCCAATGCATTTTATAGGCAATTAACAACCTTAAACGGAAAAGCAAGTCAAATTTATGAATTATTTTATGATTTAAAATGGAATACACAACGTGTTCAAGGTTGGTCTGCAAAGCAAAGTAGATATGCAGAATTAAATGAGGAAATTTCATTCTCATTGAATAATCAGTCATATTTAACTTTTTCTTACAGCGGTTATTTATTACCCAACAAAGGTGGTAAATTTGTGAGTTTGGAAACACTTAAAGATTTTCAATTCACCATTGATAAATACATTGAACAAGCTGATCAAAAAATTGCAGTAATTACTTGTAAATATAAAAAAGGAAAGAAGAATCAATATTACGTAAACTCAACTTACTACATAGGTATAGATGATTCAAAGATTTACAGATTAGAAAACAGTGTATTTAATCTCCCAATTCGGCTTAGCGAAGCTACAGCTACGTTTCCACCTGTTGTAACCACCATTGCCACATTCAATGGAAATGGACATGTAATCCCAGTTTTAGAAAGTATAGCCACAAAGCTATATTTGAGCTTAGCTGTTGGAAATAGAAATCTAAATTCTAACATCAGTTCATTACTTACGGTTTATAATGTTGACGAAAACTTAAAAGGACAACAATTTGAAGCACTCAATAGAAATACAAAAGACAGAGCGGTGATAGAAGCTATACCCTATGATCCTATTTTTTGGAAAAACAATCCTATCGTTAAGCAAACAACATTAGAGGATTCATTTATCAAAATGATGGAAAGTAAAGCTGCTTTTGGCACCATGACTAACCCTTAAATAATGCATACTACTTTACAATTACAAAAAATCATCATAGATGCTATTCCAGAAATAGTATACCCACAGCATCCGGCAAATTTATATGAGCCAATTAGGTACATTATGAATCTAGGTGGCAAAAGACTTAGACCGGTTATGGTATTAATGGCTACAGAGCTCTTCAGCGATGATTTAGATCAATCATTAGAAGTTGCATTGGCTATAGAGACTTTTCATAATTTCACCTTAGTACATGATGATATTATGGATAACGCTCCTTTAAGAAGGGGAAAAGAAACTGTTCACGAGAAATGGGGTGTAAATAATGCTATTTTAAGTGGAGATGTAATGATGGTTGAATCTAACAAACATCTATCTAAAGTAAATATTAGTGTATTAAAGCCTGTTTTAGAAACATTTAATGCTACAGCTCAAGGTGTTTGTGAGGGTCAGCAATTAGATATGGAGTTTGAGTTAAGAAACGATGTAAGTATTGAAGAGTACATCGAAATGATTAGATTAAAGACTGCAGTACTTATTGGTGGGGCAATGAAATTAGGCGCTATAGTTGGTGGAGCAAGTGCTACTGATGCAGATTTATTATATCAATTCGGAGAAAATGTAGGCGTGGCTTTTCAATTACAAGATGATATTTTAGATGTTTATGGTAACCCTGAGAAGTTTGGTAAACAAGTTGGAGGAGACATATTAGCTAATAAGAAAACTTTTTTACATTTAAAAACTTTGGCATTAGCTCAAGCTGATGAAATTGATATTTTAAAAAGTAATATACCTGATCAAGCTGAAAAAGTATATCAGGTAACCAACATCTATAATAAATACCAAATCAAAGAATTAGCTACTTTAGAGATGGATAAATACTTAGCATCGGCACATAAAGCTTTACATGATTTAAGCATTGTTGATGAAAAGAAAAACCAATTTAGAATTTTGATACAAGAGATTTTAGAACGCGAGAAGTAGATTGGTTTTTTAGTTTTTTGGATGGTTAGTTGGTAACATTATTTAGATATAACTTGAAACAAATTATAATTTTACCCACTATCACTATTTATATCCCCTAATTCAAAATATGGAATTATAAAAAAAGCCTTAATCAAATTGATTTAGGCTTTTTTTATAATGTAAATTAAATTACAATATTATTCTGCTGTTTCAGCATCATCAGCTTTAACTGCCTTTTTTACTGGTGCTTTAGGTGCTGCAGGTACTTTTGCATCTGTTTTAGCTTTTGAAGCAGCAGTCTTAACAGGTGCTTTTGCAGCTGGTTCGGCTTTAACTTTCGGAGCAGCAGCTTTTGCTTTTATTGCAGCTTTCTTAGCTACTATCTTTTTAACAACTTTAGCTGCAGGTGCTGCATCTTCTACAGTTAAAGGTAATATAGAAACATAAGATTTATTATCTTGCTTCTTTTTAAAAGTTACAATACCAGGTACTAAAGCGAATAGAGTATGGTCTTTACCAATACCAACTCCCTTATCTGGATGGTGTTTTGTTCCGCGTTGACGAACGATAATGTTTCCAGCGATAGCTTCTTGACCACCAAAGATCTTAATACCTAAACGCTTACTATGCGATTCACGTCCGTTTCTAGAACTACCGGCTCCTTTTTTGTGTGCCATTTTATTTTATATTTAATATAATTAGTTGGAAAACTAATTAGCAAATTTGCAAATCTGTTAACTACAGAGTGATACTCTCAATCTGGATTTTGGTGAAATACTGGCGGTGACCATTTTTCTTTTTGTAACCTTTTCTACGTTTCTTTTTGAAAACGATAACTTTATCACCTTTTAAATGAGACACGATTTTAGCTGTAACCGATGCACCTTTTACTGCAGGAAGTCCTACTGTAATTTTACCACCATTATCAACCAACAATACATTGTCAAATTCAATACTAGCG
>JBBSRF010000064.1:0-11223 GCA_038243335.1 Sphingobacteriales bacterium | reverse complement strand
TTCAAAAAGAGTTTCGCCAGTTTCTGCATTTTTCGCAATGGTACCAAGAGGAACTTCTAAAATTTCGTCTGTGCCCTGCCTACCAGATTTATGCGAACTGCCACCAGCTAAACCGTCTTCTGCAATAATATGCTTGCGATATTTCAAGTGAAGCAACGTCCAAAACTGAGTATTGCCTCGCAGAATGATATGACCACCTCTTCCGCCATCACCACCATCTGGCCCACCGGTTGAAGTTAATTTATCACGATGCAAATGTGCAGAACCAGCCCCGCCTTTGCCAGAACGGCAACATATCTTTACGTAATCTACAAAATTTGATCCTTGCGACATTTTTAATTAACTTTAAGTGAATGTAGTATTCAGTTGGTACTTGAAATTTATAATCAATATAACTAATTGTTATAATTGGCTCAAATGTAATAAAAAAAAAACCTTAAAATAGAAATGAGTATCAAGCACATCGTCTCAATACTCATATCTTACTATTCATCCCGATAAATATCGGGGTAACTTTAATATTTATCTATAACTGAACAAAGACTATTAAAAATACCTTCAATATCTCCAATGCCATTAATTTTCGTTAGTTTTTTTTGTTCATCATAGTATGGTAAAACCAAAATTATTTTATTGAAATACTCATCAATTCTTTTTTTAGATTTTTCAGCTTGATCATCTAATCTACCTGTTTCTTTCTGACGAAGTGCAACACGCTTAACCAATTCATCCTTATCTACGTCTAGTGCAATTACACCTGAAACTTTACTGCCCTTACTTTCTAAAAATTTATCTAGTTCAGCGGCTTGAGGAAAAGTCCTTGGAAAACCATCAAAAACAAAACCTTTGGCACTAGCATTTTTGTTAATTTCTTCCTCCAACATATCAATTGTGATTTGATCTGGAACTAACTCACCATCAGCTATTAGCTGAGTAACTCGTTTCCCTAAAGAAGTTTGATTTTTTATATGCGCTCTGAAAAGATCTCCTGTTGAAATATGTACCAACTGATACTTATCTATCAACTTCTGAGATTGTGTGCCTTTACCTGCGCCTGGAGGGCCAAAGAGAACTAAATTCAGCATTTTAAGGTTTCTTTTAAAAGTTAAAAGCCTTACGCCTGTCCCATCGGGGCTCCTTTCGAAGTTGGCTGCAAGGCTCTTTAATATTTGTGCACTTGTAGGGATTCGAACCCCAAACCTTCTCATCCGTAGTGAGATGCTCTATCCAATTGAGCTACAAATGCAATTCTATTATTTGATGAAGTGCAAAAGTAATGCTTGAAAAGCACTTTCGCAATTTTTTTATTTAAAAATTAGTAAATGAGTTGAACATAATTAATAATTACTTAACAATTAAGTCATTAAACAAAAGTATTAAAGAATATTTTTTATCCTATCATTTAACAAAATCCCTTAATTAAAGTTAATTGAAAACTATCAAAAAGATATGATGAATTTTAAAGTGTTGTACTATTTACTTTGCATATTATTTGCTTTTTCAAACTAAATAATTCAGCTATATAGTATCAAGTCTCAACTATTACAAATATTTTAATTCTAATGATTATTTATTTACTCACTACATCTTTGATAGCTTGAAAATTTGGCAAATCACCAGCATTTTCTAAAACTTCTGCATAAATAATTTTACTTTCTTCATTTAACACAAAAGCGGCTCTTTTAGCAACTCCTTTTAAATTGTATACAAACTCTTCATAAAAAGCACCATAAGATTGGGATGCTTCTTTGTTAAAATCTGATAACAGTGGAAATTGATAAGATTCTACTTCTTTATATTTGGCTAAGGTAAAAGGAGAATCGATAGAAATACCTATTATAGCAGTATTCATTCCTTCATAATAACCAAAGCTATCTCTCATGGTACACAGTTGTGTAGTACACGTCCCAGTAAATGCAAGCGGAAAAAAGTGCATTATTAGTTTTTTTCCTTTGTAGTCTGCTAAAGAAACTTCTTTTAATTCTGAACTAAATAATTTAAAATTTGGTGCGTTATCGCCTATTTGTAATGACATATTTTTTTAGTTAAATGGTTAGTTGGATGGCATTTTTTACTTTTTAATTTTTATTTTCAACTTTTAACTTTCTACTTTCTACTTTCTAAGTTGTTTATCCAATATTGCTAATCCTTCTTCAAAGCTATGTGGTTGATATTTTAATTCAGTCATTGATTTGTCTAAAATAAAACCAGTTTTAATAGGCCGTTTTGCGGTTTGGTTTAAAGTTTCCGCACTAATTTCATTAATTAAGTTCTTGTTTAATTTCCAAAAATCTGCAACACGGGCTACCAATTCAGAAATACTCATCATATCTTTACCAGAAGCATTGTAAACTCCTTGCGCATCATGCTCAATAGCTAAGAAACAAATATCGGCTAAGTCCTCTGCCAAAGTTGGCATTCTCCATTGGTCGTTAACCACATTTATTGGATTACCTTTTTCTAAAGCTCCTTTAGCCCACAAAACAATGTTACTTCTACTGGCGTCATTAATAACTCCGTATACAATAATTGTTCTTAAAATAGTCCATTTTGCCTTAGAGTTTTTGAGGAGTTCTTCTGCCCTTAGCTTAGTTTGCCCGTAATAACTTAAAGGATTAGGCGCAGCCAATTCATCATAAGGGCCATGAGCTCCATCAAAAATAAAATCAGTTGAAAGATGAATTAATTGAATATTATGCAACTCGCAAAGCGATATCAAAGTTGCAACTGCATCTACATTCAATTGGTAAGCCAATTCTTTTTCATCCTCACAAGTATCTACATTAGTCATAGCAGCAGTGTGAATAATTGCATCTGGCTTATACCTCTCTATTACAGTTTTCACGTTATCTGGATTAAGAATATCCATATCAGCATAACTATAGCTTTCAGTGGTAGGAAAACGGTTTTTACCTTTTGCTGTAGCGATTAAATTTACACCGCCTTCTTTTAAAATTTTTTCAGTTATTTTCTGACCTAATAGGCCATTACTGCCAGTTACTAATACCGTTTTCATATTTGCTAAATTAACAATAAAAATACTGTTGAAAAACTTTTAAATTATATATAAAAAATTAATATAAAAATCTTAGCTTTGCAGACCGAAATATAGACGTTTTAAACGTATTTAACTCCCGATAGTTATCGGGATTGATATTTATAACTTTACCAAATACAATATATGCCTAACATTGGAAAAATAGCGCAGATTATAGGTCCGGTAGTTGACGTAAGTTTTGCTAACGATGCCCATTTACCTAAGATTTTCTCTGCATTAGAGATTACTAAAGAAAACGGACAAAAGATCGTTCTTGAAGTTCAACAACACCTTGGAGAAGACCGTGTGCGTGCAATCGCAATGGATTCTACTGATGGTTTGGTTCGTGGTATGGCTGCAGTAGATACTGGTTCACCAATCATGATGCCTGTTGGAGATCAAATTAAAGGTCGTTTATTTAACGTAGTTGGAGAAGCTATTGATGGTATTGCTCCAGTTGACAAAACTGGTGGTCGTCCTATCCACAATGCACCTCCTCGTTTCGAAGATTTATCTACAGAAACTGAAGTACTCTTTACAGGTATTAAAGTAATTGATTTATTAGAGCCTTATGCAAAAGGTGGTAAAATCGGCTTGTTCGGTGGTGCTGGTGTAGGTAAAACAGTATTAATCATGGAGTTGGTAAACAATATCGCTAAAGCATATGCTGGTTTATCAGTATTCGCGGGTGTTGGTGAGCGTACGCGTGAGGGTAACGATTTACTACGTGAGTTTATCGAATCAGGCGTAATTAACTATGGTGAAGAATTCTTACACTCAATGGAAAAGGGTGGATGGGATCTGAACGCAGTTGATACTGAAAAATTAAAAGAATCTAAAGCGACATTGGTATTCGGTCAAATGAACGAACCTCCTGGTGCTCGTGCTCGTGTAGCATTATCAGGATTAACAGTTGCTGAATATTTCCGTGATGGTGATGGCGAAGGCGCTGGAAAAGATATTCTTTTCTTTGTTGATAACATTTTCCGTTTTACGCAAGCAGGTTCTGAGGTATCAGCTTTATTAGGTCGTATGCCATCTGCGGTAGGTTACCAACCAACATTGGCAACTGAAATGGGTTTAATGCAAGAACGTATTACATCAACTAAGCGTGGTTCAATTACATCTGTACAAGCAGTATATGTTCCTGCAGATGATTTAACTGACCCTGCACCGGCTACAACATTTGCCCACTTAGATGCAACAACAGTACTTTCACGTAAAATTGCTGAGTTAGGTATTTATCCCGCAGTAGATCCACTAGATTCTACTTCTCGTATCCTTTCTCCTGCTGTTTTAGGCGATGAGCATTACAATACCGCTCAACGTGTGAAAGAAACTTTACAACGTTATAAAGAATTACAAGATATCATTGCGATTTTAGGTATGGACGAATTATCTGAGGAAGATAAATTAGTAGTATCTAGAGCTCGTCGTGTACAACGTTTCTTATCGCAACCATTCCACGTAGCTGAGCAATTTACAGGTTTAAAAGGTGTATTAGTTGACATCAAAGATACCATCAAAGGATTTAATATGATCATGGATGGTGAAGTTGACGAATACCCAGAAGCTGCATTTAACTTGGTTGGTAGTATTGATGAAGCTATCGAAAAAGGTAAAAAATTATTAGCAGAATCTAACTAGTATATAGTAGTTAGTACTTAGTATATAGATGTTATCTTGCTAAGTACTAATTTATTGAATTCATTTAGTGGGTTTGTCTTAATACTAACTACTAAATACTAACTACTAAATTATGACTTTAGAAATATTAACTCCAGATAAAAAAGTATTCGAAGGCGATGTGACAGCAGTTACGGTTCCAGGTACTTTAGGCTCTTTTCAAATTTTAAAAGATCACGCACCTATCATTTCTACATTAGAAGATGGTCCTGTTATCGTAAAAGGTAATAATAGTATAGAGAATTTTAACATTAAAGGTGGTGTTGTTGAAGTTTTAGATAATAAAATAATTGTTTTAGCAGAAGCAGTTGTAGCATAAAGAAATTCAAGATTATTAAAGCCTCGAGTTTTGAAATTCGAGGCTTTTTTTTGTTTAAAATTTCGCGTCCTTTTATTGAAAAAATGAGAATAAATCAAACCTTAATGACAAAATAAGGTTCTTATGATAACTTAATAACTGTTTTTCTCAGTATTAAGTTATTAAATTTTTCAGCACATATGTTAAGAAAGAAATTCCTACAATTAAGCAGTATAGCTACGTTAGCCATCGGTATACCTATCAGTATAGCAAAAGCATTCTCTTTAAATGATGATCAAAATATACACCCAGTAATAATTATTGGCACTGGTTATGGTGGTGCTGTATCCGCATTGCGACTGACTCAAAAAGGAATCCCAGTAGTAATGTTAGAGATGGGTATGGATTGGAAAGTAAATGAAAAAAAAGATACTTTTTGTAAACTTCTTAAACCTGATGGTCGCTCTGCTTGGTTAAAAAAGTGTAGCATAGCGCCTTTTGCAAATATTTTCACTTTTAAAAAATATACCGGTGTTTTAGATCGCTTAGAGTTTGATAACATGAAAATTTATGTTGGTCGTGGAATAGGTGGTGGTTCATTGGTGAATGGTGGAATGGCTGTGGTACCAAAGAGAGCATATTTTGAAACAATAATGCCAAATATAGATGCTGAGGAAATGTATGATAAATACTTCCCACTGGCAAATAAAATGTTAAAGACTAATCACATCGATGACAAATTTTTCAAAAAAACCAAATATTATCGCTTTGCAAGAACAGCCGAAATACAAGCACATAAAGCTGGATATAAAACTGTTTTTGTACCAAATGTATACGACTTTAAGTATATGGAAAAAGAAGATGCAGGTTCAGTATATAAGTCTGCATTGAATGGAGAAGTAATATATGGTAACAATGCGGGGAAAAACAGTTTAGATAAAACCTATTTAGCAGAAGCATTGAAAACTGGTTTACTAACTATTTTACCGCTGCATGAGGTCAATAATATTAGTGCTTTAACAGAGGGTTACGAACTGGAAGTTGATTGTTTGAATACAGATGGTTCAATTGCAAAGAAAAAAAAATTTAATTGTAAACATTTATTTTTAAGTGCGGGTAGCGTTGGTACTACGCAAATGTTATTAAAATCTAAAGCTGAAGGCGGCCTTAAAAAGCTAAATGATGATGTTGGAAAATATTGGGGAAATAATGGAAATGTAATGACAGGTAGAAATTTCATTAAGCAAGGAAGTGGTGCTAAACAGTCTACCATACCAGTAAATGCAATTGACGATTGGGAGGATGAAAAACATCCAATATTTGCAGAAATCTCTCCCCTCCCTATGAATTTAGAAACTTGGACTACGCTCTATCTGGCAATTACAAAAAATAAGAATTATGGTCAATTTTCTTATAATCTTGAAAAAAAATCTTTAGAATTGACTTTACCAAAGGACTTCACTAAAAAATCCGTTGAAGCAACCCACAACTTAATTGATAAATTGAATAAAGCAAACGGGGGAACTATTGCTCATCTGTTATTCCATAACGGTATCGGTGATGATATTTGTTATCACCCATTGGGCGGCTGTGTTTTAGGTAAAGCTAGTGATAACTACGGTAGATTAAAAAACTATAAAAACCTATATGCTATTGATGGAACTATGATACCTGGCAGTACAGGTGTAAATCCGTTTGTAACTATAACTGCATTGGCAGAACGTAACATTGAAAATATTATTAAAGAAGATTTTTCTGACAAAAAATATAAATAACCTCACGCTAATTCATTATTGCTTGTTAAAATTGATTATTAAAAATAATTTAAATACAAACAATAATTGGCATAATCACAATTCTTGAAAATTTTAAAATAAAATTACTTTATTTTAAGTTTTACCATTTCTATTAAGTTTTAAGCAGAAAATTGCCAATTTACAATGCAAGCATAATAATCATACTAAATACCGTTTTCATATTTAGTCTAGTTAATGCAATATATAAATTAAAATAAACGCATTTAAACATATTTTATATTGCTAAATAAATAATAACGGAATTATATTTTTTTTCATTTATTTTTAATTTGCTATTGATAGTTTATAAATCATCACATACATTTGAGATTATAAAAATATAACAATGGACAACCCATATAATTTCAATATAAATTACAACATTAGATTGGCAGCAATGCCTGCTGTGTTGGTCATTATTATTGCTATTATTATTCTGTTACTAGATAAACAGTTCGGGTCGCTATAAAATGAATTAATACTCAAAAAGCATAAAGCGCCCCGAAATATCGAGGCGCTTTTTTTTTAAAAAAAAAAAAAATTAAAAAAAAAAAATAAAGCACAGTGATTTATTTAAATGGGGCTTTTGTAAAAGCATCAGAAGCAAAAACAGATTTGTACGGGCAATCTCTACATTATGGCTTAGCTGCATTCGAAGGAATTAGAGCCTACAAAACTCACAATGCAACTAGAGTATTTAAAATAGCCGCACATTTCGAAAGATTAAAAAAATCTTGTGAATTGGTAGACATACCCTATGATTGGGATAATCAAGAGCTAATTGAAAATACTTATCGTTTATTAGAAAAAAATAAGCTGAAAGATGCTTATATCCGCCCCATTGTTTACAGTGAACCAAACATGAGTTTAGTAGCACCCGAAAAAGTTAATATAATGATTTGCGCTTGGGAATGGGGTGCATATTTAGGCGACAAACAGTTAAAAGTATGCATATCTCCTTTTCAAAGACCCAATCCAAAATCAACTTTTGTTGAAGCAAAAATTAGCGGACACTATGTAAATTCAATATTAGCAACTACAGATGCAAAAAAAAGAGGCTTTGATGAAGCGCTACTTTTGGACATGAATGAAAATGTTGCAGAAGGTCCAGGAGCAAATATTTTTGTTGAAAAAGCCGGTAAATTATACACACCCGCATTGGGAAATATTTTAGCAGGAATTACCCGTGCAACAGTGATTGAAATTTGTAAAACATTAGATATAGAGGTAATTGAGAAACCCATTAGCGTTGAAGAGCTTAAAAATGCTGATAATGCTTTTTTCTGTGGTACTGCAGTAGAAATTATAGGCATACATACAATCGATGATACAGTTTATAGACAAAGATGGAGTGATAGTATTAGTTATATGATACAAAGAGCCTATAAAAATCTAGTACTAGAAAAAGTGAATTACGAAGTAATTATCTAATTGAATGTGAAAAGTCTAAAGTATTTTCAACCTCAATATCAATCTGAAAAAAAATGAACGAACTTAACAAATATAGTAAAACATTTACCCAAGACCCAACACAGCCTGCAGCACAAGCTATGCTTTATGGAATCGGCTTAACTGATAACGACATGAAGAAAGCGCAAGTGGGTATTGCTAGCATGGGTTACGATGGCAATACCTGTAATATGCATTTAAACGATTTGGCTAAAATCGTTAAAAAGGGGATATGGGAAAATGATTTAGTAGGCTTGATCTTCAACACTATTGGCGTTAGTGATGGTATGAGTAATGGCACACCTGGTATGCGATATTCGTTGGTAAGTAGAGATATTATTGCAGATTCAATTGAAGCAGTTTGTGGTGGTCAATATTACGATGGTTTAATTACGATACCTGGTTGCGATAAAAATATGCCTGGATCTATCATGGCAATGGGCCGATTAAATCGCCCATCAATAATGGTGTATGGTGGGACCATTAAGCCAGGTCATTTTAATGGCGAGGATTTAAATATTGTATCTGCTTTCGAGGCTTTAGGTAAAAAAATTGCTGGTCAAATTGATGAAATAGATTTTAAAGAAATTATTAAACACGCTTGTCCTGGTGCGGGCGCATGTGGGGGAATATACACTGCAAATACAATGGCTGCAGCAATTGAAGCTCTAGGAATGAGTTTACCTTATTCTTCTTCAAACCCAGCGCTAAGTGATGAAAAACAAGCAGAATGTTTGGCTGCAGGTAAAGCTATTAAACTCCTTTTAGAAAAAGATATCAAACCTAGCGATATCATGACTCGTAAATCATTTGAAAATGCAATTGTTACCATTATGGTATTAGGTGGCTCTACAAATGCAGTGATTCATTTAATTGCGATGGCTAAAAGTGTAGACGTGCCATTGACACAAGATGATTTCCAAACCATCAGCAACCGTATTCCAGTTTTGGCAGACATGAAACCAAGTGGCAAATACATGATGGAAGATTTACATAAAATTGGCGGTATACCTGCAGTAATGAAATACTTATTAAAGCAAGGTTGGTTGCATGGCGATTGTTTAACAGTTACTGGAAAAACAATCGCAGAAAACCTAGAGTCAATTCCAGCTTTAAATTTTGATGAACAAAAAATAATATTACCAGCAGAGCAACCTATTAAAGCAACTGGTCATTTACAAATATTATACGGAAACTTAGCAGAAGGTGGAAGTGTTGCTAAAATTAGCGGAAAAGAAGGAGAATTTTTTGAAGGCCCAGCCAGGGTATTTAATGGTGAATTTGAACTAATTGCAGGTATTTCTAGCGGAAGAGTGAAAGCTGGTGATGTAGTAGTAATACGTGATGTTGGCCCAAAAGGGGCGCCGGGAATGCCCGAAATGCTCAAACCAACTTCTGCTATTTATGGCGCAGGTTTAGGCAGTAGCGTTGCCTTGATAACTGATGGTAGGTTTAGTGGAGGTACACATGGTTTTGTAGTTGGGCACATTACTCCAGAATATTTTAACGGTGGTTTAATCGCATTTGTTGAAGATGAAGACAGAATCGAAATCAATGCAAAAACGAATAGCATCACATTAAAAGTAAGTGTTGAAGAAATTGCAAAACGGAAAGAAAAATGGCAACAGCCAGCATTAAAAGTTAAAAAAGGTGTTTTGTACAAATATGCCAAGACAGTAACCACAGCCGCACAAGGATGCGTAACAGATGAAGATTAAAACTATGGAAACAGCAGAAAAAGAAGTTGAAAATCAAATGGAAACAAAAGCCTTTGTAGAGGTAAGTGGTTCTGTAGCATTATTAGAGGGACTAATAGCTGAAGGAACCGATGTAATTTTCGGTTACCCAGGGGGCGCAATTATGCCGATTTATGATGCGATTTATGATTACAAAGAAAAGCTTCAACATATTTTAGTTCGTCATGAGCAAGGTGGTATTCACGCTGGCCAAGGTTATGCCCGTAGCTCGGGTAAAGTTGGGGTGGTTTTCGCGACTAGCGGACCAGGTGCAACTAATTTAGTGACTGGTTTAGCAGATGCACAAATAGATAGTACGCCTTTAGTTTGTATCACAGGACAAGTTTTTGCACATTTATTAGGAACTGATGCTTTCCAAGAAACGGATGTAATTAACATCACCACTCCGGTAACTAAATGGAATTATCAGGTTACTGATGCCAAAGAAATTCCAAGCGTTTTGGCAAAAGCATTTTACATTGCACGTACAGGAAGACCTGGCCCAGTTTTAATCGACATTACTAAAAACGCACAACTACAGCTGTTCAATTACGAGGGTTATATACCTTGTACGCATATCCGTAGTTACAGACCAAAACCAAATATCCGTAAGGAATATATTGTTGAAGCGGCTCAATTAATCAATGATGCTAAGAAGCCTTTTATCTTATTCGGGCAAGGTGTTTTATTAGGCAAGGCCGAAAAAGAATTTAAAGCTTTTGTTGAGAAAAGTGGTATTCCAGCAGCATGGACAATTTTGGGTGCAGGAGCTATACCTACAGACCATGAATTAAATGTAGGAATGTTGGGCATGCATGGCAATTACGGACCAAACGTATTAACAAATGAATGTGATGTTTTAATTGCTGTAGGAATGCGTTTTGATGATCGTGTAACTGGTCGTTTAGATAAATATGCTAAGCAGGCAAAATTAATTCATTTAGATATTGATCCTGCAGAAATAGACAAAAATGTAAAAGCCACAATTCCTGTTTGGGGCGATTGTAAAGACACTTTACCATTATTAACTCAATTAGTTGAGGAGAAAAAACATATTAATTGGTTAGCCAAGTTTAGAACATTTACAAAAGCTGAAGTAGATGAGGTGATTTACAAAGAATTAAACCCAGAAAGTGGTGAATTAACCATGGGCGAAGTGATTAATCAGTTAAACATTTTAACCAAAGGTGAAGCAATTATCGTTAGTGATGTTGGTCAACA